>JBIOUP010000261.1:0-8461 GCA_044867305.1 Dermatophilaceae bacterium | reverse complement strand
CGAGGTCGCGGGCTCGCTCGAGCAGGTCGGCCTTGCTGCCACCGAACCCGTGCGCCAGCAGAACCGCCGGATGCAGCCCGGATGAGGTCGGCGTGAGAATGCTGACGTCGAGGGACACTGCTGTGCCGTCCGGTTCCGGGCCCACCGGCACGGACTGCGCCTCGTCGGCGATACGAAAACGAGCCGACTCGGGCGACGTCCCGTTGGCCAACGCCTGGGCCGAAGTGGCCAGGATGAGCAACAGCGCGGCCAGCCACGCCACGACACAGGTGGCAACCGAGCGGCATACCCGGGACTCAGGCACAGACGACACTAACCCGAGGAGGGCGGGCCGAATCCCAGTTGCTGGAATGTCTCAGCCGCCCTCGCGCCTCGCGAGTGGAGCCTCGTGGTTGTCAAAACGGCTGTGTCGCAACCACTAGGCTCTGCTCGCGCCATCGGATTGGCCGGCACAGCCGACCGAGCGCCGGTTTGGTCAGGCCATCCACCGTGTGTCAGCGTGGAGACGTGGACACCGACGAGGTGCTGGGCCTTCTGAAGCGGGCCGCCGACGCGGTGGTCACTCCGCGCTTCCGATCCCTCGCCGAAGGTCAGGTTCTGGAGAAGAAGCCTGGCGACCTGGTCACGGTCGCGGACCGCGAGGCGGAGGTGCTCATCACCGAGGGGCTGTTGGCGGCATACCCCGACGCGCTCATCCTGGGCGAGGAGGCCCACGCGGCCGAGCCGGGGTTGTTGGCGCAGTTCGCCGACGCCGAGCACGCCTTCACGGTCGACCCGGTCGACGGCACCAAGAACTTCGTCCACGGCAACCCCGACTACGCGGTCATGGTCGGCGAGGTCGTCGCCGGAGTCGCCGTGCGCGCATGGATCTGGCAGCCCGAGCACCAGGTCGCGTGGGTGGCCGAGCGGGGCGGCGGCGTATGGCGCGACGGCGTGCGCATGCATCGCGCGCCGCTCGGCGACCAGGTGCCGATCCGCGGCGCCACCTCGATCTGGTCGATGCGTGGTCACGCCCTCGGGGACCTGGCCCCACTGACCGGCTCATGGGTCTGCTGCGGCATCGACTACGCCCGCCTCATCGAGGGGGCGACGGACTACGTGCTGTACTCGCGCAGCAGTCCGTGGGACCACGTCCCGGGCTCGCTCATGCTCACCGAGGCCGGCGGCAAGTGCGGCCACCCTGACGGCACGCCGTACACCCCTCGCAGCACACGCCCCGGCATCCTCGCGGCGGCCGACCCCTGCACGTATGCCGTGGTGCAACGCCGGCTCGATGCGCAGACCAGCCCCCTGGGCGGCTTTCGGCGCTGAGAGGGCGCCCTAGGCCCCACCCAGGCGCTGGGCTTCATCGCGCACCCACAGGCCGACGAGCCCACGGAAGTGGGCCAGGAACTGCTCGTGCTCGTGCCGGGGATAGGTCGCCCGGACCGTCTCCCGCAGCACCCGGTCGAAGTCGTCGGAAGCCACCCACTCGAGGACCTGCTCGTCCAGGTGCGGCAGATGCTGCGCGCACCACTCGGTGTAGCGCTCAGTCTCGAAGTGCTCGTCGGCGAGCGCGAGGTATGCCGTCAGCTTGGCGTCGTAGTCCAGCTCCGGGTCGTCGGCGATCGCGAAGTAGCGCGCGGTCGACAGGTCGACCTGCGCCTTGCGGGCGTTGGTCACGCAGTAGACGCACCAGCGGACCAGCGCCTTCATGGCCCAGGGGAAGTAGTAGTGCAGTGACGTCACCGCGACATCGGGGCACGCGTTCGCGTAGTCGATCGGATAGACCAGCTCGCCTCGGACGAGCATCTCCGCGGAGTTGAACTCCCAGCCGAAGAACGCATTGACGATCCGGCTGATCGCGACCGCCTGCGTTCCGGCAGAAGGCGAGAGGAAGTCGTGGGACACGGCATACCGGTTGTGCATGGGCTGGTCCGGGCGGAAGTCCATGACCATCGTCTCGGCCCCGATGGACAGCGCGCGAGCGAACTTGTCGTAGCTGACCGTGGCCTGCAGGTGCATGAGCATCTCGCCGGACTCGTCGTAGGCGCGGTGCAGCTCGGCCTGGTTGTTGACGCGGGAGACCCCACGCCAGCCACCGCCGTCGAACGGCTTCATGTACAGCGGGTAGCCCAGGTCCTCGGCGATCGCGTCCAGGTCGAACTCGCGGTTGTACTTGCCGGACGTGTAGGCCCAACGGACGTTGTCGACCGGGTTCTTGTACGGCACGAGCACGGTGCGAGGGACCCGCAGCCCGAGGCGCAGCATCGCGCAGTAGGCGCTGTGCTTCTCCATGGACTGGAAGGTGAACGGGCTGTTCAGCAGGTAGGTCCCGTTGACCAGGGCGGCCTTCTTGAGCCACTCACGGGGGTGGTAGTACCAGTAGGCCAGCCGGTCGATGACCAGGTCGGTGCGCACCGGGTCGGTGAGGTCGAACGGCTCGATGGTGAGGCGCTCACTGGCGAACTCGTGTAACTCGTCGCGGACCGCGACGTGGCCGACGCGACGCAGGATGGCCTCGAAGGCCTGTGGCCAGTCCTCCTCCGCGCCGAGGAGCAGCCCGATCAGATGCGACCGAGTCATGGGTGCTGCGGTCATCTCGACTCCTTGGGTCACGACGGTTGCACCGCGTCGGCTCAGCAGAACCGCGGAAGGTGATGTGCGATTTGGCGCTGCCACCAGGGCCAGTCGTGCGAGACGTCGTAGCCCCAGACGTCGAGCTGGTGGTGGATGCCCTTCTGGCCCAATAGGTAGGCCATGTGGTGCGTCGACTGCAATGCCCCGGTGGGGTTGGTTTCCCAAGCCCCTTGCCCGACGGTGAGGACTATGTAGACGTGGGTGCGCAGCCAGTTGAGATGGTCGCCGTGCAGATGCGGCACGTAGTCGGTCGGATTGGCGAAGTAGGCCGCCTCGCCTCGCTCACCCCAGGTGCGCCAAGCCGAGGGGTCGTAGTTGCCGGACTGGCAGATCGCGACGGGGAACAGGTCAGCCCGGGTCAAGGCGAAGTGCAGGGCGTGATAAGCCCCGAGGCTGCACCCCGTGACGACCGCGTCGGTCGCCCCGGGCGAATCGGAGCCGATCCAGCCCACCACCTGGTTGGTGATCCAGGCCTGGTAGGCGCGGTTGCGGATCGCCCGCTCCTCCAGGGAGATCCACGTGTCGGCCCAGGTCGCCTCGTCGAAGGCGTCGACGCAGTAGAGCTTGACCCGTCCGGCGTCGATGAGCGGCTGGACCGCCTCGACCATGCCGTTGTTCTCGTAGTCCCAGGCTCGACCGCTTTCGCTGGGAAAGACCAGCACGGGGCGCCCCCAGTGCCCATAGCGAATGACGGCTCCGGGGCGGTATAGGCCGGGTGCCTCCAGCTCGACGTGGACGCGCTCCATGGCAGGAGCAAACCAAATCCGCGAGCCGTGGGCCAGCAGCTCAGGCCCAGAGCGTGGTCAGCAGGTCGACCAGATGCGGGTCGAACGCGTCGCGCCAGCACGTGAACGTGTGCCCATCGCGGCGCTCTCCGAGCCCAACGCGCAGCCCAAGAGCGCGCAGCCGACCCGCCAGCAGCAGGTTGTTGGCGTAGTTCTCCTCCGCTGTCCCGACCGTCACGCTCACCATGGGGGCGCTCGGGGCTCGCCTGCTCGTGTGGACCTGCTGCACGAACCCGGTCACCTGGTCCCAGAACTCGAACCTGCGCTCCTGAGGGTCGGTCTCACCCGTGAAGAACGACCCGGACTGCAAGAACAGCCCTCCGAAGGTGCCCGGGTGGGTCCATTCGACGTGCAAAGCGGCCAGGCCGCCCAGGCTGGGCCCCATGAGCACCGGCGGCCGGTTCGTCGGGCGGGCTGCGAGGATGCGCGGCAGGACGTGCTCGGCAAGCGCAGCGGCATACCCGGGGTTCGCCGCATAGCGCAGGTTGCGCGGACCCGGCGTGAGCAGGATGACCCGCATGGGCGGCAGGCGCCGTTGGCCGATGAGAACCCCGACGAAGTGGGTGAGGCCGGCGTACCGGTCCAGCTCGGGGCCGTCGTGGGCGACGAGCACGGGCAGCGGCTCGTCGCCGTCGGTGCTGGCGGGCGACCAGATAAGCGTGCCGACCGCTCCGACCGGTGTCTCGACCACGGTGAGGGGCACGCGGTGGTGCGCGGGAGGCTCGGCGTCGAGCCACGCGGGTCGGCGGTAGCCCGGCAACTCCAGGACCGACTTGGGCCCGAACGGCCCGGGGGCCTGGAGCGGGTTGCCGGGATCGAGCAGGTATGCCGGGGGCTCACCGGCGTGTCCCCGGAGGCGG
The DNA here is from genome assembly GCA_044867305.1 of Dermatophilaceae bacterium. Classification (GTDB taxonomy): domain Bacteria; phylum Actinomycetota; class Actinomycetes; order Actinomycetales; family Dermatophilaceae; genus Phosphoribacter. The sequence goes on along the minus strand of JBIOUP010000261.1, from coordinate 4,197 downwards.
ACGAGGAACTGGTACTCGATGCGGGCCACCGGGGGCACCGGCCAGCGCAGCTCCCAGCCCAGCGCAACCCGCTCGAGCTGCACCGGCCGGGGCCCGAGCGCCAGGTGGTAGGCCAGGCGCACGTCGGCGAGCTCGTGTGCAGGGTCATTGAGCCGGAACACCACCGTCTCGCCTTCCACAGCAGTGGTCGGCGTGCCGGTCTCGGTATCCATCCGGGCGAGGCTACCGGTAGGGCTGGCCGGCCCCGCCGCGGTCACGCATCCGAGGGCGCCCGGTGGAAGACCGCTTCGACATTGTTGCCGTCGGGGTCGCGCACGAACGCGCCGTAGTAATGCGCGTGGTACTCGGGCCAGAGGCGCGGCTCGTGCAGTGACTCGACGCCCAGCTCGAGCGCCTTGGCGTGAAATGCTCGCACTGCCTCAACCCCCGATGCCGCGAACGCCACGTGAATCTCGCGGTTGGGGTCGGGGCCTTGCCAGCCGTTGATCCAGAACTGCGGATGGCCTTCGCTGCCGTAACCAATCGCGACCCCGTAGTCCATTTGCCGGGAGTAACCAAGGATGCCCAGGACCTCGTCGTAGAACCGCGAGCTGGCGGCCAGGTCGGAGCAGTTGATACCGAAGTGGTCGATCATGGACCCGAGCGTAGATGGCCCCACCGTCCCCCGCCGGAGGCATCCGCTGCCGGGCGGCTAGCCCAGCCCGAGCCGGGCGTCGCGGCCGGCCCCCCTGGCGGGTTGGGTTCCCGAGCCGCGATCGCCGCCGCGCTTGCGCCCGGCGGGCTCCTTCGTCTGGTTGTCGGTCTCGGCGTCGTACTGGCTCATCTCGGCGGCCATGTCGCGATGGCACACGAAACAGCGAAAACCCTCAGTCTCGGCGACCGGCATACACACGTGGAAGCGGCCCATGGTCACGGCCCCTCGCGGGGGCTCTCGCCCGCCTGCAGCCCCGCACAACGACCAGCCTCAGGCATCCGGCTGGGCTCGGTGGTGCTTTGCGGCTGCTGAGCTGATCGGGGCATGGCCACAAAAGTACCCGGTATTGCCGAATACCGACATATCTCGTTTCGCCACGGGACCGGGCTCACCCAACTAAAATAACCTGCTCTGGGCTTTGCGGTTCAAGGCGGAGCGTTCTGTGGTGCGCCAGTGCGCTCACCCTTCTCGGTGAACGGTCACCTCCTGACCGTTTGCGAGGCGCACAGCATCGGTGCGGCAGACCTCGCCCCTCGTCCGGGCGGTAGCGTGCGAGAGTGACCGAGCCCCCCCCGCCCCGGTTCAACATGGCGCGGTACTGCCTTGGCCCCGGCGGTCCGCGCCGAGCCGACCGGGTCGGCCTGCTCGTCGTGCACGATGCCCACGACCCGCTGGCCGGCGCAGAGCGGTGGAGCTACGCCGAGCTCGACCAGGCCGTGACCGCCTGCGCCGCCGGGCTGCTCGAGCACGGCATCCAGCCGGGCGAGCGGTTGGTGCTGCGGATGGGCAACACCAGCGACTACGCGCTGCTGTTCTTCGGGGCGATCGCTGCAGGCATCATCGCCGTGCCGACCTCCGCTGCGCTGACCGCGGACGAGGTCGGCTTTGTGCTCGCCGACAGTGGCGCAACCGCCATCGCGGTGAGCCCGGCGCTCGACCTCGACTCGCCCCTGCCCAAGGTGGGGCCCGCCGACGTGGCCCGGTGGCGGCGCGGCGGCGCGGCGGCATACCAGGACGGCTACACCGACACCGATGCCGAGCAGCCCGCCTTCATGGTCTACACCTCTGGGACGACCGGCGTGCCCAAGGGCGTGGTGCACGCGCAGCGCTCTGCCTGGGGCCGCCGCCCCATGTATGCCGGGTGGTACGGCATCGGGCCCGACGACGTGGTCTTGCATGCTGGAGCCTTCAACTGGACCTACACCCTGGGAACCGGCCGGACCGACCCGTGGGCCAACGGGGCGACCGCGGTGATCTACGACGGCGAGCGCGACCCAGCAGTGTGGCCGCGGATCATCGCGGCGGCCGGCGCCACGATGTTCGCAGCCGTCCCTGGGGTGTTCCGCCAGCTGCTCACGCGGGCCAGTGTCGACCGCGCAGACCTGCGGACCCTGCGGCACGGCCTGACCGCTGGGGAAGCCTTGACACCCGCCCTCTGGAGCAGCTGGCGGGAAGCCACCGGCACCGAGCTGTACGAGGCGCTCGGCATGAGCGAGATCTCCACGTTCGTCTCATCGGGACCGAACGCGCCGACGCACCCGGGCAGTCCGGGTTGTCCGCAGCCGGGACGCCGGGTCGGCGTGCTGCCGGTCGAGGGCGGGACGACGCCACTCGCCGCGGGTCAGCGCGGACTGCTGGCGGTCCACCGGAGCGACCCCGGGGTCATGCTCGGCTACTGGAACCGGCCGCAGGAGCAGGCCGAGGCGTTCCGTGGGGACTGGTTCGTCAGCGGCGACCTCGTGCACATCGACGAGGACGGGTACCTCATCCACCATGGCCGCATCGACGACGTCATGACGTCGATGGGCTACCGGGTCTCGCCACTCGAGGTCGAGCACTGCCTTGCCCGACATCCCGCGGTCGCCGACGTCGCCGTCACCGAGGTCACGGTGCGCGACGGCGTGAGCATCATCACCGCCTTCGTCGTGCCCACCGAGTCCGGCGGGTCGGGCCCGCCGGACCGCGCCGCCCTGATCGCGCATGCGCGTGCCCATCTGGCGGCCTACAAATGCCCGCGTGAGATCGTGTTCGTCAACGCGCTCCCGCGCACCGCCAACGGCAAGATCGTGCGGCGCCAGCTGCGCGAGGGGGCAGTTCCCCAGTAACCGTGTGCCGCTGGACCGGGGCCCATGCTCAAGTTCCGGTCGGTCCTGCCGCCCGCGCGCCACGCGCCGCGGCCGGCACGGCCGAGTCCCGGCGCCTCACGTCGCCGCACCGGCATACTCGTCGTCCTTGGCGGGCGCCCGGCCGGCCAGCAGGGCGACCGCGACGGGCACCAGTGCGATGCACCCTGCGGCGAGGAACGCCAACCGCACTCCGCTGGAGGCGGCCGTGTCCGCCGAAGCGCCGTGGCTGGCCGCAGCCGCCGAACCGATGCTCATGAGGGTGACGAACAGCGCCGTGCCGGCGGCGCCGGAGACCTGTTGCAGGCTGGCCAAGAGGGCGCTGCCGTGCGGGTAGAGCCGTGCTGGCAGGCTCCCAAGGCCCGACGTGAACAGCGGCGTGAAGACCAGCCCGAACCCCACACACATGGCGATGTGGCTGGCCATGACCTGGTAGGGCGAGGTGCCCTGGTCGAGCAGGAGCAGCGACCAGGCAGCGGCGGCAACAATGACCACGCCGGGGGTGACCAGGGGGCCTGGCCCGAGCCGGTCGTAAAGCCGGCCGACGGGTCGCGCGAGCAGCCCCATGAGCAGGCCACCGGGCAGCAGCAACAGACCGGCCTGCAACGGCGCCAGACCAAGCACCGCGAGCAGGTAGATCGGCAGCACGATGACGACACCGAACAGCGCCGCCATGTTGGCGCACATGATCACCAGCGTCACGACGAAGGGCCGATGGCGCAGGGTGCGCAAATCGAGCATCGCCGCGTCGCGCCGCTGCAGTCGCAGCTGGCGAAGAACGAACCCCGCCAAGGCGAGCAGCCCGACCCCGAGGGCAACCCAAGGGGACACCGTGCCCTGGCCGGACGCCGCCTCGTCGGCCCCGACCCGGCTCAGCCCGTACACCAGGCCGCCGAAGCCCAGTGCCGAAAGCGGAACGGAGGCCAGGTCCAGGGGCACCGAACGCGGCCCGCCCACGTTGCCGACAAACCGCAGACCAACAACGGCCATGACCACGGCGATGGGCAGCATGAGCCAGAAGATGCCGCGCCAGCCAACGGTGTTGAGCAAGGCCCCGGACAAGGTCGGACCGATGGCCGGCGCCACGGATATGACGAGCGAGACATTGCCCATCATCGCGCCGCGAGAGGGCGCTGGCACGAGTGTCATCAGCGTCGTCATGAGCAGCGGCAGCATGATCGCCGTGCCGCAAGCCTGCACGACTCGGCCCAACACCAGCGCGCCGAAGCCGGGTGAGACGGCCGCGAGAAGGGTCCCGGCGGAGAACAGCGACATGGCCATGACGAACACCGGCCGGGTGTTCAGCCGCTGAAGAACGAACCCGGTCATCGGGATGACCACGGCCATGGTCAGCATGAACGCGGTCGTCAGCCACTGCCC
>JBIOUP010000260.1:0-7698 GCA_044867305.1 Dermatophilaceae bacterium | reverse complement strand
CTCGGTTCTTTTCGACATTCTCGCCAGCGCTTTGCGAAAAGCATTCCTCTTTGTCCGAAAGCGACTGCACCAAACGACCGCGATCACCTGAGCAGCCGCCGATACCCGCCGTTGGACAGCAGCGCGTCGCCCACGTATCCGGCCATGCGGCGCCGCCCTGAGCGCCAGCTGCGCTCTGTCGCAAAACGGGCCCCGTTCCCATCCCATCCGTTAACCTTGACCAGGCACTGCGCGGCCCCAGAGGCCCACGCCGCAGGGTCGGCCAGCGGCAAACCGGGGGGAGAGTTCCAGCAATGAGCGTACCCATCGTCGTCGCGCCTGCCCGGGTGCTGCGCGACGTCGAGCTGGTGCTGCTCGGAGTGCTCCCCAGCGGCCAGGAGCTGGGCGGCCGGCTGAGCGCATGCCCACCGAAGGACTCCGTGCGGCTCTGGCTCGAGCCGGGGGCTCGGGAGCGAGCTCTGCAAACTGACGGCGTCGTCCTCGTCGACGAGGAGTCCACCCCCATCGCCCGGCTGGAGTCGGTTCACCCTGCCCACGACGGTTTCGTCGAAGGGCGCCTCGTGGCGCAGCGCCACCGGGAGAGCGGCATCGGGCGCGACCGAACCCTCTCGGCCGCCGATCGGCACGCCGACTGGCAGCGCGTCCTGGTGCTGGCCCGACCACTCGTGCCCGTCGACCGCGAGCGCACCGCTCACGCCGACGCAGTGCTCGTCCCCGACTGCTCGCAAGCAACCGCCGGCGTCCCGACCGAGGTCATGCTCGGGCTCGCGCACCGCCTCGCCGACCGGCTGCACGGCATACCGGTGCGCACCGTCCCCTTGGCGTGGCGCGACCCTGACAGCGACGCCGTCCTGCTCGAGCAGCTGCGCAGCTGGCTGGGTGCCGAGCACCTCGAGGCGGTCCGCGAGGGCACCGGCGACCCCAACGCGGCCCGCTGGCACGACGCACGAGCGGCCCTCGACCAGCGCACGACCGACCGGGACCTGGACCGGGAAATGGACCTTCCCGATGCCGACCTGCTCGCCGCCTGGCGGCCGCCCCGCCTGCATCGCGGCCTCGTCGTCATGTTCACCGGGCTCTCCGGCTCGGGGAAGTCGACCGTCGCCCGAGCCCTGGCCCAGCGGATCCGCACCCAGACCATCCGCACCGTCAGCCTGCTCGACGGCGACGTCGTGCGTCAGCTGCTCTCGGCCGGCCTGGGGTTCGACCGCGAGTCGCGCATCCTGAACATCCGGCGGATCGGCTATGTCGCGGCCGAGATCGCCCGGCACGGCGGGCTGGCGATCTGCGCGCCCATCGCCCCGTATGCCGCCACGCGCGCCGAGGTGCGCGCGATGGCCGAGGCGTTCGGCGACTTCGTCCTGGTGCACGTCAACACGCCGCTCGCCGAGTGCGAACGGCGCGACCTCAAGGGCCTCTACGCGAAGGCCAGAGCCGGCGTCCTGCCTGAGTTCACCGGGGTGTCCGACCCTTACGAGGAGCCGGTAGAACCGGAGCTGCGCCTGGACACCTCGACGCTGAGCATCGCGGAAGCGGTCGACACCGTCTATGACTATCTGATGCAGCACGGCTGGCTGTCATCGCGGCCTGCGGCCGCTTCAGAAGGATCCACAGGCAAGGGGGACCTGCATGGACATTGACCCACTGCTGACACTGGCCTGCTTCGGCATCGGCATCGTCGTCGGCCTCACGGGCATGGGCGGCGGGGCCCTGATGACCCCGATGCTGGTGATCTTCTTCGGCATCCCACCGCTCACCGCCGTCTCCAGCGACCTCGTTGCCGCCGCAGTGATGAAGCCGGTCGGGTCGGTCGTGCACGCCCGCCACGGCACGGTCAACTGGCAGCTGGTCAGGTGGCTGTGCATCGGGTCGGTGCCGGCGGCCTTCTCCGGCGTCTTCGTCATCAAGTGGATCGGCAACGGCGAGCAGGTGGAGTCGATCGTCCGGAACGCTCTCGGTGTCGCCCTGTGCATCGCGGCCGGCGGCCTCATCGTCCGGGCCTACATGCGCCTGGTCGCCCGCGCCGAGCGCCGGGACGGCCAGCTACCGCCCGACCCGCAAGGCAAACCAGAGGTCACCGTCCGGGTCGGCCTGACCATCCTCATCGGCGCCGTCGGTGGGCTCGTCGTCGGTATGACGTCGGTCGGGTCGGGCTCGCTCATCATCATCTCCCTCATGGCCCTCTACCCCGCACTCAAGGCCAGCCAGCTCGTCGGCACCGACCTCGTGCAGGCGGTGCCGCTGGTGGCCTCGGCCGCGGTCGCGCACCTGCTGTTCGGCGACTTCCAGCTCTCTCTCACTGCGTCACTGCTTCTCGGCAGCATCCCGGGCGTCTGGCTCGGGGCGCAGATGTCGACCCGGGCTCCCGGCGGGATCATTCGCCGGGCCCTGGCCTTCGTGCTGTTCGCCTCGGCGCTCAAGCTGTTCGGCGTGCCCAACCAGCAGACCGCAATCCTGCTCGGACTCAGCCTGCTCGTCGCGCCGGTCGTGTGGATGGTCGTCCGGCGCCGGCACGGCTTCCCGGCCCTGGCCCGCAGCGTCACCCGCTCGTCTGCCCAGCGCGAGGGCAGCCCCGTGCCGGACGCTCCCCCGCTCTCGTGACCACGCGCACGCACGGTCGACATCGCGGCGGTCGGCCGCGTCCCCGAAGCCGACCACGCGCAAACCTCCCCGGCTCGCGAGCCGCGCTGCGCCAGAGCCTGCAGGCCTCCGGCGCGAACGTCACTCGCATGGCTCGTGGCGGTGGCATCAACCTCATCGGCGCAGTCCTGCAGCAGGCCTGCCTGTTCGCGATCGTCACCTTCCTCGCCCATGCCCTGGGCAAGCAGGACGTCGGCCGGTATGCCGTGTGCTTCGCCTTGTTCTCCCTTCTCGGCCTGCTCGCCATGGCGGGTTTCCGAGCCGGGCTGACCCGCTACATCGCGGTGCACCTGGCCGACGACGACCCGTCCCGGGTGCGCGGGACCCTCCGCCTGGGCATGGGGGTCACGGCTATCGCCTCGCTGCTGCTGGGCGGGGCGCTGGCCCTGCTCGCCCCTCAGGTGGCCAGCCTCATGCAGGATCCCGCGCTGGAGGCCGGTGTCCTCTGGATCGCCCTGGCGCTGCCCGCGCACGCGCTCTCCGAAGCCGCGCTTGCGGCCACCCAGGGGTGGCGCAGCCAGCGGGCCTACACATTCATCGGACGCATCTTCGATCCTGCTGCCCGGCTCGCCCTCACCATCCTCATCGTGCTGCTCGGCGGGGGGTATGCCGGGGCCGTCGGCGCGATCGCCGGCGCGTCCTGGGCGACGGCGATCCTCGCCCTGCTCGCCTTGGGCCTGCGGGTGCGACGCGTGCCACGGGCCCGACCGGCATACCAGATGCGCGAGATCTTCGGGTTCTCGATGGTGAGCTGGGCCGCGGCCCTGGCCGCCACCGGTCTCATCTGGGCCGACACCCTGATCCTCGGCGTGCTGACCGACGAAGGCCAGGTCGGTGTCTACAACGTGGCCACCCGGTTGGTCGGGCTGGCTGTGTTCGTCCTGCCGCCGATCACCGCCATGTTCTCGCCACACATGGCCCACCTGCACCACGTCGGCGACCACGCCGAAGCGGCGCGGGCCTACGGGAACGCGACCCGCTGGAGCCTGCTGCTGTCCATGCCCGCGTTCGTCATGCTCATCGTCTTCCCCAGCGAGCTGCTGCAGGTCTTCGGACCGGAGTTCGTCGACGGCGCGCTCATCACGGTGGTCCTGGCATGCGGCCAGTTGGTCGGAGCGGCAGTTGGTCCCGCCGGAGTCGTACTCAACATGTCGGGGCGCGTGGGCCTGAGCTTCGTCGACAACCTGGCAGTCCTCGTGGCGAACGTCGGCCTGAACTTCCTGCTCATCCCCCGGATGGGCATCATGGGCGCGGCCGTCGCGTGGAGTGCGTCGCTCATCGTCGTCAACCTGGTCAAGGTCTCGCAAGCCCGGTGGGTCGTGGGAGTCCGCGCCGAGGGCGCCTCCATCTGGCGGATCACCATGGCCGGGCTGGCCGCTGCGGCTGGCGGCGTGATGGTCACTCGCTTCGTCGACGACTGGCGGCTCGAGCTCGTGGCCGGGGGCCTGGTGGTCGGTCTGGTGTATCTCGTGGTCCTGCGTCTGGCCGGGCTGCACCCCGACGACCTGCGAATGCTGCGCGGCATTGGCCGCAGGGTAGGGCTGCGCGCTCGTCGAGCCTGAGCCCAGTGAGATGTTTCACGGCCCGAGCGCCGACGCTTTCGATGCCCCCTACTGTGGCCGGTAGCCCAATTCGGGCCGGTTGATTCCGTCAGATCCCGTCGATGATGACCTAGGTCTGCGTGCCGACATTGGGCGCATGGCGAGGGTTCCGCCTCGGTGACATCCGAGCACGTCTTGCGACCAGGACGTAGGGGCCCCAAGAGGGGAAGATGCGCGCCGCAGCGCGGCAGCTGCTACCTGCAGGCCGGCGAGTCGACACTCCCCAGGGTCGCGGTGCACGTGCGCCTGCGACCGCGAAAGGAACCCCTCGTGTCACTCTGCTCGAATCCCGCACGCCCCGGAAACCTGCTGCTGCCCACTGCTCTCGTCGCGGCGACGATCACTGGTGTCACCGCCGCCGACGCCTCCGCCGCGGACGCCGCCGTCACGGCCGCCGTCACGGCCGCAGGCCGCATCGTTGCCGTGTCGAGCACCGACCAGCTGAAGAAGGCGCTCAGCTCGGCGCAACCCGGCGACCGCATCGAGCTGGGGTCGGGCAGCTACAGCGGCCCGTTCACCCTCGAGGCCTCCGGCACAACGGCCGCCCCGATCAGGCTCACCGCCGCAAGCGGGGCATCGGCAACTCTCACGGCCAACCTGCCCATGCCCAGCTGCGGCGCCACCGGCCCCGATGGGAACCGGACGATCAAGGTGATGCAGGGGGCCAGCAACTGGGTCATCGAGGGCCTGACCATTCGCGGCGGCGTCATGATCTCCTCGCCCGACTCGAGCCAGTCGCAGAACTGGTTCTCCGCCCGGATCAACGCCGGCGACTGGACAGCTCGCCGGGCCGTTCCGGGCCGCGGCCAGAACGACCCGGCAGCTGCACGTCAGGCTGCCGCATACCTGTCCAACGTCACCAACTCGACCATCGAACCCTCCGACAACATCGCGCTGGTCGGCAACACGATCACCGAGAAGGGCGTGCACAGCCGGTTCAGCCGGTACGGAGTGCTTGATGGCAACACGATCACCGACATCGCGTGCGGCACCGGCCCAGGTGTCTGGCTGGCCAACTACAGCGACGGCTGGAGCATCAAGAACAACACCGTGAGCAAGGTCGCGGCCTCGACCGCCTCGCACTACATGCAGGAGGGCATCCGCATCGGCGGCGCCTCGGCATACAACACGGTCACCGCCAACGTGGTGCGTGACCTGCCCGCCGGTGGGCGCGCCTTCACGACCGACCAGGACGGCTCGTGGAACACCTTCCGGAACAACCTGGCCGACGGGATCGACATCGCCTACAACGACCAGATGTCCGGCTGGGGCAATGTGTGGGACCACAACCAGGCCCGCAACGTACGCAAGGCCGGCTTCAGCTTCCGGATGAAGGACGCGCCCCTGAGCGCGCCGTCGTATGACACGAGCACCAACCTGAGCACCGTGTCGTGCAACGTCGTCGAGGGGTCCGTGACCGCCCTGCAGATCGGGGCGATCATGGACAGCACCTTCCGATCCAACGACTTCGGCCAGGTCGAGCTCAACAGCCGGGTCGAGGGCTACTGGGGCAAGGAAGGAAACACCTGGAACGGGTCGACCTCTGCGCCGCCGGCAAGCCCAGCCACCAGCTTGGCCGGCTGCTGACCGAAGCCGGAGCGCTCCACTGATGCGGCCGGGCCGGGTCGAGTCTGACCCGGCGCGTCCGACTCTTCGCGGGTGAAGGCTGCGGGTTGCCTTACCCGGGGGCGCCGTCAGGCATTGGGCTACTCTCGCGGATGCCGCCCGCGCAAGGCACGACGTACGGCATACTTGGTGCGTTCACGACACAACGTGGCTGGGGGCGTGGCAGCGTCAGTGCTGCAGGGCCACTGTTGGGGGGAAGGGTCTTATGCCGGACGTGCAGTCCCTGGGGGCGGCTTCGCAACCCAATGACGGTCTGGAGGAGCGGGCGCGGTCGCCTCGCAGCTGGCGGCTGCTCGAGTGGCTGCTCATGCTCATCGTCGCGGCGTCCGCGGTGGTGACCGGCGTGAGCGCAATCGAGGGCGAGAAGATCCAGGCGGTCCTGCCTCTGGTCGCCATGGTGGGCATCGCTTTGGGGCTGCTCGCCTTCACCCGGTTCTCGGGTTTTGTCTTGCTGCTGCTGGCAATCCGCCCCAGCATCGACCTGCTGAAGCTCAGCGCTTCCGGCACCGGCACCTCAGCGGGCAACACCGCGGTCGACCGGGGGGTCGACCCGTCGAGCATCCTGGGGGTGCTGTTCCTGCTGGCCGCCTTCGTCTGGCTCGCCGCCCAGGCCCGCTCCGGCAGGATGGTCAAGACATCGCGGCTTGCGGTCGCACTGCTCGCCTTCGCCGCCGCGGGGGCGATCAGCGTGCTCGGGTCAGGCCACCCCCAGGGCAGCGCACTCGAGGTCCTGCGGATCACGACGGTCGCCACCATGCTCATCGTGCTCGAGCAGCTCATCACCTCGCGCGAGATGCTCATCAAGGTCATCGTGACCTGCTACATCGGGCTGCTCTTCCCGGTGTTCTACACCGCCTTCGGCATCCTGATCGGCAACCCCGCCTCGGAGGTCAAGGGCAGCTTCACCCGGCTCACCGGCCCGTTCAACCAGTCCAACACCTTCGCGCGATACCTCGCCTTCCTCATCGTTTTCGGCATCGCGATCTACCCGGTGGTCAAGCCTCGGCTGCGGATCTGGTTCGTCGGCCTGCTTGGTCTGGCGTCGGCGTTCATGCTGCTCACCCTCACGCGCACCGGCATACTCGGCCTCGCTGCGGCGCTCGTGGTCCTCGCGTTCGTGCAGCGCCGCAAGGGCCTGGTCATCGGACTGGTGACTGCCGCGCTCGCCGCGCTCATCTTCGTGCCCGGGCTCGGGGATCGGCTGGGTACGATCTCCGACTCGAGCACGACCACGACGACGGGCCAGCAGACCGGGAACACGTTGGAGTGGCGCTTGCGGTACTGGACCGAGGTCCTGCCGCTGGCGAACAAGAACCCCGTCACCGGAATCGGGCTCACCGAGACCCAGTACCAGACAGACGCCGAGAAGCAGCCACACAACGACTTCATCAGGGCCTATGTCGAGACGGGGATCCTGGGCTTCGCGGCATACGTGTGCATGCTCGCCGCGCTCATCGGCAACGCCCGGCGCGCGCTGCAGCGCTCCGTCCGAGGGACCTTGGAGCACGCGGTCGCCGCTGGCTCACTCGGGTGCGGCATCGTCTTCGTGCTGGGCAGCATGTTCGCCAACGTCATGTCGAACGTCGTCAGCCTGACGTACCTGTTCGCGTTCGCCGCGTGCGCCTCCTACGTGAGCCGCGTGGGTGCCACTGACCGCGCTGGCGTTGTTGTCGCTGGGTCGACTGACGGCTCGGCGCACGAGTCGGAGGATGTGCCGTCGGTCGCGGCGCCGGTTACGGCCGCTGCTCGCTAGGTCTCGGAGGGCGACCTGGCGCCTGAGGCGATCTGCGCCGACTCGACTGGTCGACGCCGTCGACGTCCTGGTATGCCG
>JBIOUP010000259.1:0-2047 GCA_044867305.1 Dermatophilaceae bacterium | reverse complement strand
CGGGACTGGGTGAGCTCACGCATGAGCCCAGAATCCCACGATTGTGCCTGGGCCGCCGACCGACCCGCGACTCAGGGGACATCGACGTCGCCCCAACGCACCACCTGCCAACCCGAGTCCGGGTCACCCTGGACCTCGACCACGAGGGTGTTGTGCAGCTGGGCGCTCTGGAGGAACTCCGGTGTCAGGGCACCCACGCGCGACGCCCAGGTGCGGATCATCGCGCCATGGCTGACCATGGCGACCGTCTCGTACCCGGCATCATGCGCCTCGCGCACGACCGCGTCGAACCGGGCCATGACCTCCCTGCCGGACTCCCCTCCGGGAATGCGTCCCTCGGGGTGCTCGCCCCATCCGACGATCGCATTGACGTAGTCCTCCCACACGTCGGACATCTCGTAGTCACCGGCTTGGATCTCCCGAATCCCTTCGCGGACAATGGGTTGCAGTCCGCGGTCTGCCGCGAGCGGGATGGCGGTCTGCTGACTGCGGACCAAGTCGGACACGTAGATGGCGTCGAGCGCGAGTCCATCCAGCAACGTGACGAGTGCCTCGGCCTGCTGGTGCCCCGTCTCGTCCAGCTCGGACCCCGGGTATGCCGTGTCCAGCAGCCGCGCGACGTTAGCCGCCGTCTGGCCGTGACGAATGAGCAACAGACGCACGCCTCGACCCTACGTTGGGCAGGCTGGGCCACCGGAGGTAGACCGAGCAACGGAGGTAAAACCGAGCGCTCGAGCAACGGAGGTAAAACCGAACGCGGAGGTATAAGAGTGCGCTCTTGCGCACGTCTGCACCTCCGCCCACCTTGCTCCGGCGTTGAAACCGAGCGCTCGAGCAACGGAGGTAAACCGAACGCGGAGGTAAAACCGAACGCGGAGGTAAAACCGAACGCGGAGGTATAAGAGTGCGCTCTTGCGCACGTCTTCACCTGCGCTGCTCGGATATGCCTCCGCTCAGCGACCTCCGGTGCTCGGATTTACCTCCGCTCCAAGGGCACCCGCTGCGGGCGGCAGGATGGCGATGCCGGACGCGTCCAGCCGGGCCCGGACCCGGTCGCCCGGAGCCGGAGCCGGTTCGTGGGGTCCGAGTGCCGGCAGCGGCCCCCAGCCAGCCACAGCAAGCTCCAGGTGTATGCCGTCCCGCGCTCCAGCCACGGCCGTCACCGTCGCCTCGATCGGCCCCAGCGGGTCGAGACGGACGGCCGAGCGGCGCAGGGCAACGGACACGCTGGCCTGCGCAGGCCGCTCGACGAGGGCGCTAACGGCCGACGTGGCCCCGCCCGGCATTCTCCCGCCGGCAGACCCGGTCGGCATCCCAGAGCCAGCAGACCCGGTCGTCCTCCCGCCGGCGGACCCAGCCGGCATCCCCGAGCCAGCAGACCCAGCCGGCACCCCCGAGCCGGCAGACCCAGCCGGCATCCCCACGTCGGAAGATCCACCACGAACAAGGTCGCGACCAGACAGGTGGAGAACCTCGGTCGCTGCCTGACCGCCCAGGATGGTCGCGTAACCCAGGAACCGCGCCGTCTCGGCGTCCACGGGATTCCGCGACACGTCGGCCGTCGGCCCTTCCTGCACGACCCGCCCCGTGCGCATCACCGCCATGCGGTCGGCAACGGTGAAGGCCTCCTCCTGGTCGTGGGTGACCAGCAGGGCCGAGGTCCCCGTTGCGACCAGCACCATCCGCAGATCGACGGCCAACCGCTCCCGCAGCGAGCGGTCGAGCGCAGACAGCGGCTCGTCGAGCAGCAGCAGGCGAGGCTTGGCCGCCAACGCCCGGGCGAGCGCGACACGCTGCTGCTCTCCGCCGGACAACGTCGCGGGACGGCGGCTGGCATACCCCTGCAGGTCGACGAGCTCGAGCAGCCGCTCGACCTCACCCCGCCAGGCCGACCCGCGAACTCCCTTGAGCCGCAAGGCATAGCCGACATTCCCAGCAACGTCCAGGTGCATGAACAGCTGTCCGTCCTGGAACATCATGGCAAAGCCTCGCCGATGGGTCGGCACGGTCGCGAGGTCGTACCCGTCGAAGGTGACCGTGCCGGCGT
>JBIOUP010000258.1:0-4429 GCA_044867305.1 Dermatophilaceae bacterium | reverse complement strand
CCCGCAGGCGGCGTAACCATGTCCAGAAGATCGTCGGTAAGCCGTGTGCGGGAAAACCGCATGCACGGATTGAAAGGGGGATGGGGAAACAGGGCCCACGGGCTCCTGCGCCCCTGACTACCAATGGAGCGCGCGAGGGTCGCCCGCAACATCGGGCTCGGAGTCGTGGTCTTCGTGGTGATGTCCCTCGTCGCCGCCACCATCATGGGCACCGGGCTGGTCCGGCGCGCCTGGCCGCAGACGAGCGGGTCGATCGCTCTGGAGGGGCTGGGGGCGGACGTCACCGTCATCCGCGACGAGCGCGGCGTCCCGAACATCTACGCCGCCAACGCGGTTGACCTGTTCCGGGCGCAGGGCTTCGTCGCCGCGCAGGACCGCTTCTTCGAGATGGACCTGCGCCGGCACGTCACCGCCGGGCGTCTCTCGGAGCTGGTCGGCAAGGCGGGCCTGGACACGGACAAGATGGTCCGGACCATGGGCTGGCGCAAGGTCGCGGAGGAGGAGCTGCCCAAGCTGGCCCCGGCGACCCGGCGCTACCTGTCGGCATACGCCGACGGGGTCAACGACTACCTCGCCACGTCGGGTGACCCGTCCAACTTCGCCCTCGAGTACACGGTTCTGGCGACCCAGCTACCGGACTACCGGGTCGAGAAGTGGACCGCGCTGGACTCGCTGTCCTGGCTCAAGGCGATGGCGTGGGACCTGCGCAGCAACTTCGACGCCGAGCTCACTCGGGCCCGGCTCTCCGGGATCATGGACGCGGCCTCGCTCGCCTGGCTCTACCCGGCATACCCCGCCGCCCTGCACGAGCCGATCCTGTCGGAGACCGACTGGCAACCGGGTGCTCAGGCCACTGCTGCGCCTGCGGCGCTGACGTCCGTGGCGCCGACCGGGCCCGCGTCCCAAGCGCTACCCACGCCCAGCGCCGGCGAAGAGGCGGCCCTCGACAGCGCCGCCCGAGCGAGCGAAAGCGTCACCGCCCTGCTCGGCACCGGTGAGGGGATGGGCTCCAACTCCTGGGTCGTCGGCCCCAGCCGGACGACGACCGGCAAGGCGCTGCTGGCCAACGACCCGCACCAGGCAGTGTCGGTGCCCGGCATCTGGCACCAGATCGGTCTGCACTGCCGCACGGTCACCACGGACTGCCCGTTCGACGTGAGCGGGTTCTCGTTCGCCGGCATGCCCGGGGTGGTCATCGGCCACAACGCGCGTATCGCCTGGGGTTTCACCAACCTCGCGCCGGACGTCAGCGACCTCTACTACGAGAAGGTGACCGGTGACAGGTACCTGAGGGGTACCGACCTGGTGCCGCTGACCGTCACCCAGGAGAGCATCAAGGTGGCCGGCGGCGCTGACGTCGACCTGACCGTCCGGCGCACGGTCCACGGTCCGATCATCTCCGATGTCCTCGGGGCAACCGCCGACGCCGGAAACCGGCCGGTCATCGACGGGACCCTGCAACCGAACGAGTCGTATGCCGTGTCGCTCGCGTGGACCGGACTGCTGCCCTCCATGACCGCGGACGCGATCTTCCAGCTGAACGTCGCCGGCGACTTCGGGCAGTTCCGCGAGGCGGCACGAGCCTTCGCGGTGCCGTCGCAGAACCTCGTCTACGCGGACATCGACGGCCATATCGGCTACCAGTCACCTGGGCTCATCCCCGTCCGCAGGGCGTCCACGCCGGGCTACCCGCCCGGTTACCTCCCCTCGCCGGGTTGGGCGCCGCAGTGGGACTGGCAGGGCTTTCTTGCCTTCGACCAGCTGCCGTGGGCCTACGACCCGGCCGAAGGGTATGTCGTCGCCGCCAACCAGCAGGTGACCGGCACGGTTCCGCCGTTCCTCACGAGCGATTGGGACATGGGCTGGCGCAGCCAGCGGATCAACGACCTGGTGGCTCAGAGCGGGCCGATCTCACCCGAACGGATGGCGCAGATCCAGGACGACACCTTCAACGGCTTCGCGCCGGCGCTCGTCGCCGCGCTGCTGAAGATCGACCTGTCCGCAGACCAGTTCACCGGAGAGGCCCAGGCGCTGCTGCAGGGCTGGGACCACACCCAGCCGGCCGACGACTCCCGTTCCTCAGCCGCAGCTGCGTACTTCAACGCCGTCTGGGCCGTGCTCGTGCAGGCGACCTTCGACGACCAGCTGCCTGATGACCTGCGGGCCGACGGAGGCGGCCGCTGGTGGCTCGTGGTCTCGGGACTGCTGAGCGACCCGGGGAACTCCTGGTGGGACGACCGGCGCACCCCCTCCGTCGTCGAGAACCGTGACGAGATCCTGCGGCGGGCCCTTGTGCAGGCCAGGCTCAACCTCACCAAGCAGGTCGGCTCGCAGATCTCGGACTGGTCGTGGGGAAAGCTGCACAGCCTCACGCTCACCAGCCAGGTCTTCGGGGCAGACTCGGTGCCGAGCCTCGTGCGCCGGGTGTTCAACCGCGGACCCATCCCGCTGCCGGGCGGCTCCGCGATCGTCAACGCCAACGGCTGGGACGCATCCAAGGGCTTCCAGGTCAACTCGGCCCCGTCGATGCGCATGGTCGTCGACCTGGGCAAGCTGGACGAGTCCAGGTGGGTCAACCAGACCGGCAACAGCGCTCATCCCTACCACCCCAACTACGTCGACCAGGTCGACGCCTGGGCCGCCGGGAACAGTTTCCCGTGGCCGTTCACCAAAGGTGGCGTCGAGGCCGCGCGCCGGTACGAGCTGACCCTCACCCCGAAATAGCACAACTCCAGGAGTTTGCGTCCACTCCATGACGCATCGTGGAGCTCGCACAAAGTCATGGAGTTTGCCGCAGGGGTAGGTGGTGACGTCTCCGGCACAGAGCTTGGCGGCAGCGCTTATCCGTGGCGGCAGCGCTTATCCCGGCGAGTTGAGCCACACCAGGCCGCGGTTCGGGGTGATGACGCCGTTGACGCTGCGGTCGTGCGGTTCCGTAGGCACCGCCTCCTCGACCAGCTCGTCGTCCCAAAGCAGGGTGACGACCGGGACGCCGGCGGGGACGAGGGCCAGGGCGGCGTCGTAGCTGCCGCCCCCCTGCCCCAGCCGCCGTCCGGACCGGTCGACCGCGAGGCCGGGGGTCAGGATCAACGCCGCCGTGCCGATCGCCTCGGGCGGCAGGCGACACCCGTCGAGGTCCCAGTCCAGGCTCAGGTCAGCGTTGGTGATCGGCAGCAGGACCTCGTGTCCGGTCTCGCGCAGCACCCTGACGACGACCTCCGTCGGGGGCTCGGTCGGCAAAGACTCGTAGGCGGTCACCCGGCATACGCCTCCCGCGCCGAGCTGGTCGACGAGCGCGCATGCCGCCGCAGCAAGCCGCGCGGCGGCCTGCTCTCGCCCGGGCTGTGCGGACCGCTCGCGGCGGCGCGCGCGGATCTGGGAGCGGGCCGCGCGCTTTGCCTCCACTGTGGGATCCACGCGGGCATCGTAGGCTGGCCGACACGGACGCCGGGGTGCAGGAGTGGACATGAGCGAGGCTGGACTGGCCCAGGCCCGTCGGCGAATGGCCGACCGGCGGATCGACCCGCGCAGCATCAGGGCGTTCGAGCACTATTACCGCCAGCTCGAGGACAGAGCGCGTGGCACCATCCCGGAGAGCAGCATCGAGCCGCTGACCGACCTGCCGCGCCTCGCCGAGGAGGGGTACACCGAGCAGCAGCGACGAGAAGCCCTCGCCCAGACCGTCGTCCTCAAGCTCAACGGCGGGCTCGGCACGAGCATGGGCCTGGACGGGCCCAAGTCAGCGTTGCGAGTGCGCGGCGAGTTGACCTTCCTCGACGTCATCGCCCGCCAGCTGCTCGCGCTGCGGGAGCGGTATGCCGTGAGCCTGCCGCTGTTGCTCATGAACTCGTTCCGCACCCGCGAGGAGTCGCTGGCCATCCTCGCGGCCTACCCGGGCCTGGCCGTCGAGGGCCTTCCGCTGGACTTCCTGCAGGGCGCCGAGCCCAAGCTCACGGCCGACAGCCTGCTCCCGGTCGAGTGGCCCGCCGACCCCGAACTGGAGTGGTGCCCGCCGGGCCACGGTGACGTGTACCTCTCGCTGCTGTCGACCGGCCTGCTCCAGGCTCTGCGGCAGAGGGGGATTCGATATGCGTTCCTCTCCAACTCCGACAACCTCGGGGCGACCTGCGACCCCGACATCGCGGCGTGGCTCGTGGCGAACGGCGTCCCCTACCTGGCGGAGGTGTGCCAGCGCACGGCCAACGACCGCAAGGGCGGGCACCTGGCCCGCCGCCGCTCCGACGGGCGGCTCCTGCTGCGGGACGTCGCGATGGTCGAGCCGGGGGAGGAGGCGCTCTTCGGCGACATCGGCCGGCATACCACCTTCGCCTCCAACAACATCTGGGTCGACCTCGACGTGCTGGCCCGCCACCTCGACGAACGAGACGGGGTGCTCGGCCTGCCGATCATCGTCAACCGCAAGACCGTT
>JBIOUP010000257.1:0-9877 GCA_044867305.1 Dermatophilaceae bacterium | reverse complement strand
GGCATCGGGTCGTACGTCTGTCGTCGCGGTGTACTCGGTCGACCACATGATGTGTCTCCTTCGATTTAGTAAGTGCGCTTATCATATTCCGCTCGCGGCGTTCGCGCAATCCCCTGCTCCAGCGCCTGTCGAGGTCATCCCGTCGGCCTCCTTGTTGCCGACTCGGCGCGTGGACGTCCAAGACCTCGACAGGCGTGTGGAGCAGGTCACATGCGCCGATCGCCGTTCCGGTCGAGCCGTAAACTGGGATACGAAATCCGTTTATGAGTTTCCAGGAGGGTCGGTGCCCGCCACAGAGCAGCAGATGGCGACGACGTTCTACGACCTGGTGGCTCGCCACGGCTACCGCCGCACGTCCGTCGAGGATGTCGCCAGGGCCCTGGGCATCTCCAAGAAGACCATCTACCAGTCCTTCTCGAGCAAGGAGGAGCTGCACCGGTATGCCATGGACCTGTGGGCCCACCGCCAACGTGACCGGGTCGAGTCGCTGCTGAGCGCACGCTCGGCGCTCGGACGGATCCCCCAGGCGATCTCCATCGCCGTCGACGATGCGCGCACCGGCTTCGCGGCCACCCCCCTTGGCGATGCGAGCGACCCGCTCGAGGTCGTCACCGACGTCAACTCGCGGGTGTTCGGCCCATTGGTGCGTGACCTCATCGCCGCCGCAAACGCCGCAGGCGAGATCGACGTGCCGGACCCGGACCTGACGGCCGGCTTCTGCGTGGCCATCGGAGTCGAGGCGATCCGGCGGCTGCGCGAGAACCCCGCCCTCGACATAGAGGCGGCCATGGTCAGTGCGGTCCGGCGCCTCCTGGGCGCAGACGCCCCAACGAAAGGACAACGACGATGACGAGCGCGACCCGGACGCTCACCGGCGTCTTCGCCACCCTGACGGCCCTCGGGGCAGCCGAACACGGGGTGGGAGAGATCCTGCAGGGCGGAACGAGACCGACCGGACTGCTCATCCAGTCCTGGCCAGACAGCCCGTTCTTCCGCATCGAGAACGGTGAACCGGCCATGACGGTCATCCCGAACCTGCTCGCCGCCGGGATCGTGACCGTCCTACTCAGTGCCGCCTACCTCGTGACCGCCCTCGCGGCGGCTGATCGGCAGCACTGCGGTTTGGTCCTCGTGAGCTTGGCGGTCTTGCTGCTGCTCACCGGCGGTGGGTTCGGCCCACCCCTGCTCGGGATCGTCGTCGGGATCACCGCGACGCGGATCCCCGCTCACGTGCGCTCGTCGACCGGGCTGGGTCGGCGGCGGGCGGGTCCACTGCCCACGTCGTGGCGATGGTGGCTTGCCGCCGCGCTCGCCAGCTGGCTGCTGCTGCTGCCGGGCCTGCCCATTCTCGACGTGACGCTCGCGGTAGGCGGGTCGATGGCCGTGGTCTACACCTTCGCTGCCGCTGTGGTGTTGCTGGCCCTGGCCATCTGGTCGGCGTTAGCCCATGACGCCGAGCAGCCCGTCGCCAGCGAGGTCCAGGCCGGCTCCCGTCGAGCGCCGAGTCGCTCGACAACGGGCGACTCTGCTCACGTCTAGGCGTCGCTCTCGGGGCCGAGGGAGATGAGGGCCCCACCCGTGCGGGGGTCGAAGGGCACCGACTCGTGGGCATGGACGACCCGCCATCGTCCGCCTTCACGACGGCATACGAGGGTGCTGCGCACCCACATGTCGACAGTGGCCCCGTCCTTCAGGACGCCCGTGACGTGGTACCGGAACGAGCAGTAGCCCAGGTTGTCGGCTGCCTCGACGCGGAGGCCGTCGACCTCGTATGCCGGCCCTTCGACGTAGCTGTCAAACCACGTGCCCAAGGCGTGTGCGATGCCCTCAGTCCCGTGTGTTTCAGCGGGTGGCAGCAGCGGGAAGCTGACCACGTCGACGGAGTACGCGTCGACCAGAGCCGGGGCGTCGCGGTTCGCTACTGCTCGCACTCGGTCGCGGATGAACTGGCGAAGCTGCTCATCGGGTTGGGTTGCGCTCATGGCAGTCCTCCAGTACCGCGACGCCTGACGCAGCGGTCAGAAGCCACGCAGCCGCTTGATCGTCAACATGATCGGCATGGCGTAGGACTGGGCGAACGTCTGCGGCGTGTGTCCGATTCGCGTGATGCGCTGGGCGTACTTGGCCAGATAGTCCTGGTCAGTGTCTGCTGCGGGCACGTCGGGGCGAAGCGCGCCGGTTGCCGAGAGCACGACAATGTCCCCTCCCTGCCGGTCGCCCTCGAAGTGCAGGGCCACTTGTTGGTTCGTGCGCAGGTGTCGCACCCTCGCGGCGTCCGGCAGGCTGTACACCTTGATCGTCATTGCGCCGTCCCAGAGAAACCAGACCGGATTCGGCGACGGCGCCCCGGCGGAGCCGACCGTGACCATCCAGACCACCGGGTCTTGGCGCAGATGGCGGGCGGCCCGAGCACCGAACTCGTTGCTCTCATCCATGGTGAACACGCCTCGGCCCTCCCAGGACCCTCAGCCGATATGTCGCCGCCATCGTAAGGGCGCATTGACGTGGGAGCACGCACGCCATCGTCCTGGCTCGGCCAGCCGCCTGCCCAACCCTCGCCGGGACAGCTCGCCCGGTGGCTCGGCCGGAACCGCACCTGTCGTTGTGTTCCCGCGGCGTGTCGACGGCCTGGCAGTACATGAGCGACGGGCTTGCCACGTGAGACGTCAGGGTATGACCTCGAAGGTGCAGCGGGGGCCGCTGGTTGCGGCGAGCTTGCTGTCGGAGGTGACCAGGGGGCCGTCGAGGCGTTCGGCGAGAGCGACGTAGGCGGCGTCGTATGCCGTCATGCTCGCGCGGAGCTGCCACATGCGCTGCAGCAGCGGCGGCAGCGGCATCCGTCGGATCGGAAAGCCAGCGAGGTGTCGCAACGCCGCGGGCACCGCCGCCCGAACCGTGGGGCTGCGCTGGGCCATCCCGCGCAATGCGGAGACGACCTCGACATCGAGGTGGGCAGGGGCGAATAGGGCGTCGCCCACAGCGAAGCGGGCCACGATTGCCTCCCGGCGGGGATCATCGGCGGCATAGAAGGCGGTTACCACGGAGGCGTCGATCACAGCCAGGCTCACGACGCTTCGCGCACCTCCCGCACAGCGGCCGTCGCGTCCTCAAGGGTGATCCCGCTACCCTGCGGTGGCGTGTAGGAGGCGACGTAGTCGCCGAGCCGCGTGATCTGGGCAATCTCGGTGAGCCGGTCGACAACGAACGCCGACAGTGACTGCCGGTTGGACTCGGCTGCCTCGGCGAGTGCAGCGTAGACATCGTCAGGCACGTCCCGCAGATTCATCCGCTTCATGGTGCCATAATGGCACCATGAGGGTCGCGAGGAAAGGTCGCGATCGGTGACTCCGGTGGGTGTTGAAGCCCAGTGAGAGCCGCCTTCCCATCGCGCGCCGCGCGTCAGGGCCGATCTCGATCACCGGGGTGGTGATGCCGCCCGCATCCCACTTCGGGAAGCGTGCGGCATCGCGCAGCGCTGTCCTGCGCCTTCGAGGAAGGCGTTGGGGCTCAGCTGAACTTGCGGCGGTAGATGCGGATCGCGAAGCCGTAGGCGACGAGGAGGATGCCCACGAGCCAGGCCAGGGCGATCCAGATGTCACCGCCGACGGGTTGCTGGGCGAACAGAGCCCGGATCGTGTCCACGATGGCGGTCACGGGCTGGTGCTCGGCGAACCAGGCGACGGGGCCAGGCATCGAGTCGGTGGGCACGAAGGCCGAGCTGATGAACGGCAGGAAGATCAGCGGGTAGCTGAACGCGCTCGCGCCATCGACCGTCTTCGCCGAGAGCCCGGCGATGACGGCGAGCCAGGTCAGTGCGAGGGTGAACAGGATCAGGATGCCGGCGACCGCGAGCCACGCGCCCAGGGAGGCGCCGGTGCGGAACCCCATGAGAAGGGCGACGACCACGACGATCGCGACGGAGACGGCGTTGGCGACCAGTGAGGTGAGCACATGCGCCCAGAGCACGCTCGAGCGTGCGATCGGCATCGACTGGAACCGCTCGAAGATCCCGCCCTGCAGGTCGAGGAACAGCCGGTAGGACGTGTATGCGATGCCCGATGCGATCGTGATGAGCAGGATGCCGGGCAGCAGGTAGTTGACGTACGCCTGGTCGGTTCTGGTGTTGATCGCGCCGCCCAGCACGTACACGAACAGCAGCATCAGCGCGATCGGGGTGACGGCGGTGGTGATGATCGTGTCCGGGCTGCGCAGGATGTGGCGCAGCGAGCGACCGGTGAGGACGCTGGTGTCGCCGAGGACGTGGGTGGTCATCGGGATTCCTTTCCTGCCGGGACGGTGCCGCCGCGGCGCTCGTTGGGGGCGGTCTCGGTCTCGCCGAAGTCACCGACGAGCGCGAGGAAGACGTCTTCGAGGGACGGCTGCTTCTCGACGTACTCGACCTCGGCGGGCGGGAGCAGCTGTTTGAGCTCGGCGAGGGTGCCCTGCTGGATGATCGTGCCCTGGTGCAGGATCGCGATCCGGTCGGCGAGCTGCTCTGCCTCGTCCAGGTACTGGGTGGTGAGCAGCACGGTCGTGCCGCCCTTGGCGAGCGCCTTGACGGTCTGCCACACCTCGATCCGCGCCTGGGGGTCCAGTCCGGTGGTGGGTTCGTCCAGGAAGATGACCGGCGGGTTGCCGATAAGGCTCATCGCGATGTCGAGGCGGCGTCGCATGCCGCCGGAGTACGTCGATGCCTTGCGGCTGCCGGCGTCGGTGAGTGAGAAGCGAGCGAGCAGCTCGTCGGCGATCGCACCCGGGTTCTTCAGGTGGCGCAGCTTGGCGACCAGCACGAGGTTCTCCCGGCCGCTGAGCACCTCGTCGACCGCAGCGAACTGGCCGGTCAGGCTGATCGACTGGCGCACGTCGTCGGGCTGGCCGGCGACGTCGAAGCCGTGTACCGACCCGGTGCCGGCGTCGGCGGTCAGCAGCGTCGACAGGATGCGCACGAGCGTGGTCTTGCCGGCGCCGTTGGACCCCAGGAGTGCGAAGATGCTCCCCGCTGGCACGACGAAATCGACGCCGCGCAGCACGTGCAGGTCCTTGAACGACTTTTCGATGCCCTGCACTCGGATGGCTGGTTCGGCAGTCACTTCTGCTCCTCTCGTTCCGCGTCCTCGATCGCCCTGGTCAGGCGCGCGCGCTCCTTGTCGATCCACTGCTTGCCGGAGTACGCCGCCGCGAACGTCTCGGCGAACTCGACCGGGTCGTCGCCGACGATCTCGCGCACCGGCATACCGTCGGCGGCGGCGCGCTCCCACAGGTCGGCCAAGTCGCCCACCATCGTGATGAGCGTGTCGCCGTCGGTGACGCCCCCGTAGTACATGAAGTACCGGTGCATGGCGTTCGCCGCGGTGCCGTACGGCCCCGGCAGGGCATCGATGCGGGCCTTGTCCTGCTTGTACTGCTTCTTCTGCTCGATCGACCCGGTGAGGGCCTCGACCCACTTGGAAACCATCTCAGTTCTCTCCTTCTGCGTGTTCGATGTGGAGCTGTTCGATCCGTTCTGCGAGGAAGCTCCAGCTCCTCCAGAACTCCGCAAGCTGCTCCCGGCCCCGGGCGTTGAGCGAGTACACCTTGCGCGGCGGACCCTTCTCGGACGGGACCTTCTCCACGTCCACGAAACCCCGCTGCTCGACCCGGACAAGCAGCGCGTACACGGTTCCCTCGACGAGGTCGGAGAAGCCCTGCTCCCGCAACCGCGCCGTGATCTCGTACCCGTAGGCCGGGCGGACGGACAGCACCGCCAGGACGATGCCCTCGAGCGTCCCCTTCAGCATCTCCGTCATCTGGTTGCCCATCGCTCACCCGCTCTACTCAGCGTTGCTGACTACCAGTAGACGGTATCACTACATACCCGGTACTTGGCAACACTAGATACTGGGTGGCTCGCGGGGTCGGGCGGTCGTCATCGCCGCCGCATGCGTTGGAGCGGCTGCAGGTCCGCTGCGTCAAGCTCGCTGCGTCAGCTCGGTGAGTGGCGGCATCGGGTATGCCGGCACGTGCGGCCACATCGGTGCAGCCCGGCCGCCGAGTGGCCAGATAATGCTGCTATCCCGCCCGAATAGCAGCATCTGCTGACCACTCGATGACGCGGGGGTCCTTGAGCTGTCGATGAGGGTTGCGCACGCGGCCCGCATCGGGCCTGGGCCGGGCGGTCGCCCTGGCCTCTCCGGGAGGGACGGCGTTCACGGTCTGGGCTCCCCATCGTCAAGGCCGCCCAGAGCGGGTCCTGGGTGGAGCTCCCACTGGTCGAGGGCGTAGCTGACGGCCTGCTCGGGGGTCAACGCTTCGCCTTGAGCCCAGGCCGCCGAGTACTCGTGCTGGGTCAGGCTGTCGTGGGCGTGACCCAGCCACTGGGTGCGGTTCCGATCGACCACGGGCCAGGATCGGCTGCCGGTAGTGCGGCGGAGCCGTTCTGCGGCCGCGGTCAGCGTCACCGCGCGGCCCCACCGGCGTTCGCTGGCGGCGACCCGAGCGAGCGAGTCGAGCGCCCCGTGTATGCCCAGTCTCTCTCCCACCTGTCTCATCCCGGTCAGGCCCTCGGTGAGCAGCCGGTCGGTGCGTGGGTAGTTCTGCTGGGCGCCGGCGACCTCGCCGAGGCTGAGCTGCAGGAGGGCCACGAACCGCGAGGATCCCAACATCTGGTAGAGCGTGAGGCTCTCCTGCAGGAGCTGCTGCGCGGCGACCAGATCGTGCTCGGCGTCGGCGGCGATCATGCCTAGGTGGTGCTGTGAAGCGGCGACGACGAATGAGTGTCCGTTGTCCCGCGCCAGGGCCAGCGACTGTTGCAGCAGGTCCCGCGCGACCGGATAGTTCTCCTGCAGCCGGGCGGTGAAGCCGGCGGCCAGCAGAGCGGCCGACCTTGACCGCTCGTCGTTGAGAGAGCGATACAGCTCAATGCTGGCAGCCAAGGACTCAGCGGCCGCTGCGTAGTCGCCTTGGGTCTGAGCCAGCGATCCCGCGCCAAGCAGGGCTTCAGCCCGGGCCCGGCGAGCCTGCGTGGAAGCCGGTGTCGGCAGGGCGAGGAAGGCCGCCACCTGGGCGCGTCCCTCGGTGGCGGGTGGCCGACCGAACCCAAGCCATTGTCATCGCGCGCGGCTACGGCTACGGGCGACGTCAGGCCGAGTGGTCGACACGGATCATCGTCGAGGTCACGGTGGCGCAGTGAGTCTGCTGGCCGTCTACCACGGCGTACGCGTCGCCGTGGCACACGGTGATGGTGCGACCGGCACGCAGGACCCGACCGTGTGCGATGAGCCGCTCGCCGTGCGCCGGCGCAAAGAGGTTGATCTTGTACTCGACGGTCAGCACCTCCGAGCCGGGCGCCATGAGGGTCAGCGCCGCATACCCGCACGATGAGTCGACGATCGCCGCGGTCACCCCGGCGTGGAAGTAGTCGTGTTGCTGGGACAGTTCCGGGCGGAACGCCACCTCGATCTGCACGTGCCCCGGCTCGACGCAGGTCAGCTCGGCGCCGAGATGTGCCATGAACCCTTGGGTGGCGAAGGAATCGGCGACGGTCGCCGCGAAGTTCGGGTTTCGGACGGTGTACTGCGTCGTCATGGCGCCTCCTCGTCGGCTGTGCGGACTGTTCGATCGGTTGGTCGGACGGAATGGCCCCGGACGGGACTCGGCGCGCTCGGCCGTGGTTGGGAAGCCGGCCAGTCTCGGGGGTATGGGACGTGCAGTGTCTGGACGGCGACCGGCGTGTGTTCGGCCGCTGCGTGCAGGCGGCGGCCACGCACGACGACGGTGTCGCCGCGGATCATCGAGTCGACCAGTTCGGTGGCGAGGGTCTGCGGGGTGCGTCGTAGCAGCCGCGCCGCGTCCTGCAGCCAGGCGCGGGCGTGCAGGTAGGGCTCGACCTGGTCGATCGGGATGCCACCGCGGATCATGAGAGCGAATCCGAGGATGCGCCGGGCGCCGTACCACACTGCGGCCTCGGGGTCGTCGACCAGACGTTGGGCGCGGCTCAGCGCCCGTTCGAACACCGTCGGGGGATCGGCGGGCAGCGGCCCGTGTGCGGGCAGCACGACCCGTGGCGCGAGGGCGGCCAGCCGGTGGAGGGAGGCCACGGCGGTTGCGGCCGCGTCCGGGCCATCCAGCGCAAGGTTCACCCACCCGACGTCATAGTCGGACAGGGCGTCCCCGGCGACGAGGAGTCGCTGCTCGGGCTGCCACAGTGACAGGTGCCCGGGGGTGTGCCCCGGTGTGCCGATCACCTGCCAGTCGGCGTCACCGGGGCGCAGAACCTGTCCGTCCTCGAGCGGCAGATCGACCGTGTAGGGGGCGACCGGCTGGTCGAGGTACTCCGCCATGCAACAGCCCGGATCGCGCCGGGCCAGCGCGTTGGCATCCCGGGCGCTGGCGGCGATCCCGGAGCCGTGTCGTTGCAACAGTGCGTTGGCGCCGACGTGGTCAGAATGCCAGTGCGTGTTGACGACCAGGGCCACCTGGCCGAGGGCGTCGTGTGCGTATGCCGTGGTCTGCTCGGCGTGACCGACGAAGCCGCTATCGACGATGGCCGGCTCGCGGCCGGGCAGCAGGATCTGGTTCGCGTCGGGAAACGACCGTTGCTGCCAGGTCACCCACGTCGGCAACAGCTCGTGCACCGAAACGACTCCGTTCTCTTCCATGCCAGCTGGCTATCGGATGACCTGCTCGACGAGGAGCGCCGATCCGATGACGATCATCGCGACACCCGACACACGGCATACCAGCTGGGCTGCCGAGGGCCGGGCGCGCAGCACGCGTTGAGCGGCTTTGCCGACTCCGGTGTAGACGACGGCGCAGCTGGCCACGTGGACCAGTCCCAGGGCCACGATCTGCGCGGGGACCGGCCACGCCGCGTGCGGATCGGTGAACTGCGGCAGCAGCGCCAGGAAGAGCAGGAACACCTTCGGGTTCAGTCCGCTGACGCCAAGCCCTTTGGCTGCCTGCCGCGCCCGAGAGCCGGGGGAGAGCAAGACCGCTGCCTCGGGAACCGCAGGACGGGCGGTCGCCCCGACGCCGAGCCAGACCAGGTATGCCGCTCCGGCGACGGTGACGAGGGTGAGGACGGGTGGTGAGCTGGCGACGACTGCGGCCATTCCGGCGGCGACCACGATGGTGGCCAGCAGATGCCCGGCCAGCAGTCCGCTCACCGCAGGGAGCACGGTGCGATGCCGAAGCCCGGCCGCGATGGCGTATGCCCAGTCGGCTCCGGGGGTGATGACCAGCAAGAATGACACGCCCCAGAAGACGGCGAGGGCACTGCCGGCCATGTCTGCTCCCCCTCGCTTTACCCGCGAATCGCGTAGGTCCTTGGTGGGAAGACTAGGACGGTTAGCGCGGAATGTGTTACCAAACTTTGCCGTTGCTGATCCTTGACATGGAATGATCGACGCTATGGATGGGATAGACCGGAAAATACTTGCCGAGGTGCAGGCAGACGGCCGGCTGAGCATCACCGAGCTTTCTGAACGGGTCCGGCTCAGCGTTTCGCCCTGCCATCGCCGGCTGCGCGCCCTGGAACGCTCGGGCGTCATCAGCGGCTACCGCGCCCATCTCGACCCACACGCCCTGGGTCTGAGCTTCGAAGCCCTCGTGTTCGTCACCATGCGCGCCGCTGACCGCGCCACCCTCGACTCCTTCGAACAGGCCGTCAGCGCTATCCCGCACATCGTGCAAGCCCAGCGCCTGTTCGGCGACCCGGACTATCTGCTGCGCGTACTCACCCCGGACCTGCCTGCCTACCAGCAGCTCTACGACGACCAGCTGGCCCGTCTGCCCGGTATCGGGCGGCTCAGCTCCACACTCGTCATGAAGAACGTCGTCGAGAACCGGCCCCTGCCGCTGTAGCCCGACGCGTTGGCTACCCTACCGAGTCGATATCCGA
>JBIOUP010000256.1:0-4720 GCA_044867305.1 Dermatophilaceae bacterium | reverse complement strand
GGCATCTCGAACGTGTGGGTTGCCGCGATCTGGCGTAAGTGGGGGCTGCAGCCGTGGCGGCGCGAGACGTTCAAGTTCTCCACCGACCCGGAACTGCAGACCAAGGTCCGCGACGTGGTCGGGTTGTACCTGAACCCGCCGGACAAGGCAGTCGTGCTCTGGATCGACGAGAAGTCCCAGATCCAAGCCCTGGACCGGACCGCGCCGATCCTGCCGATGCGTGCTGGGCTGCCGGAGAAGGCCACCCACGACTCCGTGGCGGAGAGCACCGGTCCTTTCGAGGCGATGCTCGGGAAGGGATCCTGCGACAGGAGCGACAACCTCGAACTCGGAGACTCGGCACGGGTGCATCGCGCGGCGGGGGCACGTCATCGCTCGAGCGATGCACGAGGTGCTGGCTCCTCACGCTGAGGGTGGGCGCGGTGGGAGGAGGCGTCGAGCGGTGCGAGCCAGAAGTCCAGGCGGGGGGCTCCATGGCTTCGCGTCGGTGGTGTCCCAGGCGTAGGCGGGCACGCCGTGGTGGACAAGGTCGGCGAGCTCGGGATAGTGAAGCTCGTGTGCGGACCAGGCGTACAGCGCCTCCAGACGTGGCTGGATCACGCCAAGGTCGAGGAGCCGGCCGAGGCCGTGTTCGTCGTCGATGTATGAGGCGAGGTCGCGGTCCAGCGGGTACCGGTCGGGGAGCACTCGTGACAGCGATATGAAGATGCCGGTGATCCCGAGGCGGGGGTCGCCCAGTAGGGGCGCGACCGGCGCCAACCAGCTCAGCGCCAGGCGTGGCGCCGCGAGGAGTGCGTGGGCGTAGAGGACTCGGACCAGCACGAGGTTGATGAAGAAGCGCTCGGCCCGGGATTCGGTCTGGGCGAGCTCTCGGTGGTCCAGGTATGCGGTCACGATGGTGGCGTTGTGCGCGCGGTACCACGCCAGCGCTGAAGGTTTGCGGACGAACTCGATGGACAACGCCACGCTCCGCGACGACATGGGTCCGCCGTGGCCGAGTACGTGGGCTCGGGACTCGGCGGTGTCGTGCAAGAGCCCCTCGTTGACCGCCCGCCACCAGCGGCTCCCGGGGGCCTGATCGCTCAGCGGGTTGAGCAGACCGCGCCTGAGTTGCCAGCCCATGAACGCGAGTGCGGCACGTCGATAGGGGAGGTGGAGCTCAGGCCGGTCTTGTGGTGCCTCGTAGAGGGCCCGCATCAGCGCGAGCCGCCGTGTCGGATCGTCACGAACCGATGCGACCTGTTTCGCGGCGAACTCAGCGGCGGTGACCACACGCGGAACATACGCCGCGACGTTCCCGGCGGCCACGACCGTCGATGTACCGGCGCCCTGCCATCGGGGGGCTGGTTGCCTACGAGCCGGCCAGCACGCGCCGGGTCTGACGGCCGGTGGCGAGGAGGACACCCTGGCGGGTATGGAGGGCGGCATCGTCGACCGCCCAGCCGTCACCGGCGTGTTCGGTGTGAATGGACACGAGCACCCAGTCGTCGACAGCCAGACCGTGCAGCGGATGCGCCAGGTGGATGGCGAACTCGACGGTTGGGACGGGCACCGGCTCGGTGGTCGTCGTGTAGAGGGCCGGCGGGAGCGCGTCGAGGAGCACGACGGCCGCCTCGGCGTCGACCGGCCGGCGGTCCGCAAACCGCACCCAGGCGACCATGCGGGGCTCCGATCCGCCGCTGAGCGGCAGGTCTGTGGTGACGGGACGGATCCGCAGGTGCTGGCCAAATGGGACCAGCTCGACCGGGAGCGCAAGGTCTTCCAACTCCTCCGGGCCCGGCACGGAAGACGAGCGGCGGCTCGCCCACTGCAGCCCGTGGGACGCGGCGCCGAAGACGGCGCTGGCGAGCACGACGAGGCGCCCCGCGCTGGTCGCACGTGCCATGACAACGGTTGCGGAGCCACCGTGGCGCTCCAGCGTCGACTCGACCCGGACCGGCTCGTCCCGTACCGCGGAAAGCAGGTGCGCGTGGAGTGTGCGGGGTGGTCGAGCGGGGTCGCCCATGGCCGCGGCCATCGCCCGCATCACCTGGCTGGTGACGGCCCCGCCGTGGGCGCCCGCCCAGGACCACCAGGTCGGGTCGACGGCGAAGACGTGGGGCGACGAGTTCGTCGGCAGACGACGAAGGTCGAGCAGCTCGAGGCCGAGCGCCTCGACCTGGCCCAGAACCCCGTGCAGTGCGGCCTGGTCCGGGATGGAACCTCGCAGGAGCGTGTCCTGCGCTCGTCGCTCGGCTTCGAGGCCAGGAAACGCGTGTCGCATGGTCTCTGCCAGCTGCCCGCGGACGAGGATCTCGTAGGCGCGTCCGATGCCGCTGTTGGCGCCTGTCACGATCACGGTGCGCCCGGTCATGTCGGGGATGTCGGCGGCGGTGAAGGAGGCCATTGTGTCCTCTCGTATGTGGATCGAAGTAGCCTGCAGCAACATAGTATCCGGCGACAACAAAGATGTCAACGGTAACATTCTGGCTAGGCTCTCGGCCGTGGCCGACCGCCCGTACGACCACGGAGTCTCCGCCCGGCGCTGATCGCCAGAGCCGAGACGTGCCGGTCGAAGCGGGGCTCGCCGGGATGTCGATGTGGCTGACTGTTTCGCGCCCGTTCCGTCGGGGCGCGAGCAGCGGCTTCTTCGCCACGCAGCTGAAGCCGCAGCTGCGCCTCAGCACAGCGCCCACTCGAACGCCTTTCGGTTGGCGAGGACGAATGCGTGCTCTCGCATGGTCCCGGCCATGACCCTGGAGGCGTGCGCCCGGAGGCGGTCGCTTACTCGAGGCTCGCGCAGGCACTGCTTGGCCCAGCGGAGACCGTGGAGCTGGCAAGAGATGATTGCGCCTAGCACACGCCGTCGGCGGCGACGCTCGAGCCCGTAGCTGTCAATGAAGTGGCGCAGCTGCCTCGCTTGTGCGGCAAGCGGAGCTGACTGCAGCCAGGCAGAGTTCATGCAGCACAGCCACGCCGCGTAGCCGATGTCCTCGAGCGGATCCCCGGGGGCCGCAAGATCGAAATCGATGAGTGCGTAAGGCAGGTCGTGTTCGCCGAACACCATATTGTGCGGCCCCGCGTCGTGATGGCAGACGAGCTCATGCTCGCCCGCCAGCGCGCTGCCGCGAGTCGCGTCGTGAAAGGCGCGCAGAAGTCGGCCCGCTTCTCCCACTTGGTCATCCGAGAGGTGCTGGGCGATCGCCGCGACTTGACCGGGAAGGTAACTGAACGTATCCCGCCCGTGCTCGTCCACGCCGAGCCACCGCGGCGCGCCGTTGAACCCGGCAGCGTGTAGGTGGCACAGCAGCTGCGCCGTGAACGGTGATGAGTCCTTCCGGGGGCGGCGCACTGTGTCGCCGACGCGCACCACGTTGTCGGTGATGTTCCCACCAGCAAGCGGCACAGCGATGTCGGGGATGTCGGCGGTGGCGTAGGACGCCATGGTGTCCTCTCTCGGGTGGAAGTAGACGGAAGCAACATAGTAGCTGCCGACAACAAAGATGCCAACGGCAACTTTGCGTGCTAGGCTGTCGACCGTGGCCGACCGTCCCTACCACCACGGCAATCTCCGCCCGGTGCTGATCGCGCAGGCCGAGCGCACGCTCCGCGAGCAAGGCCTCGAAGCGCTGTCGCTGCGCGAGCTCGCTCGCCAGGTCGGCGTCAGCCACGCAGCGCCACGGCGACACTTCGCCAACCGTCAAGCCCTGCTGGACGCGCTCGCCGAGTCCGGGTGGGCGCGCCTGGGCGCCGAGGTGCGAGCCGCCGCCGACAGCGCCGGCGAGGACTACGCGGCACGCCTAGGCGCCGCGGGCAGGGCCTACGTGCGCTTCGCGACCCGCGACGCCGCCCTGCTCGAACTGATGTTCGCCGGCAAGCGGGGCAGGCACGTCACAGAGCTGCAGGAGGCCGCCGCCGGTGCCTTCACGGTCCTCGTCGAGCTGATCGAAGAAGGCCAGGCAAGCGGCCTCATCGAACCCGTCGACCCCGAGCCCATGGCCCTGCTGCTATTCGCTACCGTGCAAGGCATCGCCGCGCTCGTCAACGCCGGCATCATCGCGCCAAAGCGACTCGACCACCTCGTCGCCGACGCGATCGAGCGCTTCCTACACGGCCAACAGACACTCGCATCGGCCAGCCTGAACGACGCGACGATCACCCCATCGCGGCGGCGCGACGCGTAGTCGCAGAAGCGCGGGCACCGCCTCGACCCCGAGGACCGCGGCGCGGCCCAGCCCGGTCGACCGACCTCCTCTGGACGTAGGTCCGCTCGCGCGATCCCGGCTTGGGGGGAAGGTCCGTGCCGGTCGGTCGAGGTCGGCGAAGGGCAGGGGCGGTGCACCGGGTGACCTAGTAAGGCAGCATCACCGGATCGGCCCGTACCGGCGATCCCGATCACGGGACCGGCCCCGGCTCGTCCGCCAGGCGTTACCCCGTCCAGACGGCGACCACCTCGGCCACCGGCCCAGCGATGCTCCCAGCCGCGCCTCCCAGTGCCAGCACTCGATCCGGGAAAGGCACGGCTCGTTGCCGTGGCGCGGTGGAACTGCCCTCGTCCGGATAGGGCGCGTCGGCCATGAACTCGTGCTCGCACCCTCCTTCTCGCCGGGCTCCTTCTGGCCATAGTCGTTGGCGTCCTGTCCTGTCCCTTCCGTCCTCCTTCTCGCCCCGCTCTGCTCTCCTATGTCCTTGACCTACTTGCCCAAAACTCAAAGAGGTACCAGGAAGAAACCCACCTGCG
>JBIOUP010000255.1:0-4604 GCA_044867305.1 Dermatophilaceae bacterium | reverse complement strand
CCAGGCTGCGTAAACGTCAGTGGCAGCCAGCTGCTGCGGACATGAAGCAGCCCCGCCGGAGGTCTGGGTTCCTCCGGCGGGGCTGCGGCTCAGGGTCAGCGAGCGTTGGTGGAGCGCTCGTGCAGGTAGAGCCGGTGCCCGAGGGGCAGGTTCTCCGGCTCGCGGAGCATGGAGAAGGTCGGCCAGCCGAGCATCTGGGCCAGCCTGAACGTCTCCTCGCTGATCGCGATCACCTGCGAGACGTGCGTGTCGCCGGGCTCGCCGTTCTCCCCCACTGCGGCGGAGTACGCGGTACCAGTCAGGTAGCCCCGTGCGCGGTTCTCGTCCACGTCGAAGTCGGCTCCCTTCTGCGTCTCCGCGTTCGGGGGCACGACCCCGTAGATGACGAGGTCCCACTCGGGAACGGCCTGCGCCCAGTACACCTCTTTGTCGGTGGTGTCCCGGAGCGCGACCTGCACCGCGGTGAGGTGAGCGTTGGCCGAAGCCTCGGCCGCCTCCATCTCCGCGAATGCCTCCTCCATGGAGGAGTAACCCTGAACGTGCATGGTGTGTCCTTTCGTCGTTGTGCTTACGAGTGTAAGCGTACCACACTGTTCCGACAGAAGCAAGCCTCAGTCGTCGCTGCGGGTTTCGCGCCGGTGCTGCTCCTGCTGCACGCGGGAGGCGCGCATCGCGGTCTCGGTGTCGTCACCCTTGCCGATGTCGCTGTGGCCGCACCGACACACCCAGGCGACCCAGTCGTCGCCGATGCCCACGGTCTTGGTCTTGTGGTCGACGTCCGGGTCGGCACGCTTCAGGACGCGGAGCACCTGCTCGTAGCGGCCCACCACCTTGTCGGTCTTGTTGGCGGTGAGCACCCCGGCGAAGCCGTCCGGGCCGAGCCCGGTGATGGTGACGATGCGGGCGCATCCCCACCGGGGGCGGAACTGGATCACGTCGCCGCGGTACAGAGTTGGCATGGTCGTCCTTCTGTCGTTCGTCGTTTGGGTGGAACCTACACGAGCCCTCCGACACAATCCGGGAAGCTGCGTAAACGTCAGCGTGTCGTCCCCCTTTCGGGGTTAGACGGGTGAGTGCTCGTTGCCGGTGACGGGGCAGACCCATGTCGCGCCGTCGGACCAGACGATCTTCCACTCGCCGGTGGCGATCGCCTTCTCCGACTGCTGCTCCAGCGGGTGGCCGCAGTCCTCACACTCGGCCATCAGTCGAACCATCCTCTCTGGTCCAGCGCGTCGTAGACCTCATCGTCGTATGCGGCCCCGGCGGCGCACGCGATCCCCCACAGCATGGTGAGGTGGTCCAGCGGCGCGTCGTAGAACCACTGCCGGTCTTCGGCGTCGTACGCCGCCTGTGCGCGCTGCTCGATCTGCGAGACCTTGCTGACGAACTCGGTCGCGGGCATCAGAACCTCACAAGGGTGACGTAGGGGTTGCCGTAGAACTCCAAGTCGAAGTCCAACTCGTAGGTCGTGAGAGTCCGGGTTCCCATCAGGTTGTTGGCCCGCCCGAACGCGGTGACGGTCTCGCCCTCGCCGCCGAACTCCTCCGAGAACTCGAAGGTGTCCCCGGCCACAAGGTCGTCCACCGCCTTGATCTCGCGGGCGAAGTACAGCCCGGATGCGAGGCGCGGGATGACGTAGCCGTCCAGCGTCCAGCCCGCGACGTCCTCGCCGTGGATGAAGATGCTGCCGCCGTCGGTGTCGGCGGAGTAGTTGGAGGGCAGGTACCGGCGCACGGTGTCGATCTTGTCGTGACCGTGACCGCGGATGACGGCGTGGCGGGTGCTCATCAGATGTCCTTTCGTCGTTTACCTGATGGGTAAACAGTACCACACCCTCCCGACACCACACAAGCCCGCCTTCAGCTCAGCTCCGCCGGTGGCTGCGTAAACGTCAATGACGTTCCGGTTCGACCAGCTCGCCTGGCCAGCTAGCCTCGGCGTTGGCATGGCAGGCCGGGCAAGGTGTGGTGCGGCGAGACATGTCGAGGCGCGGTGAGTCATCGGTGTGGCAGGGCATGGGAAAGGCCCCGGACCTCTCGGTTCGGGGCCTTTCGTTGTGCGGGTCAGGCCGCGCTCACCTCCTCGGCCCCCTCGGCAGTTTCGGGCTGCGCCTCGGCGAGGATCTGGCGCGAGCACTTCAGCACGCGGTCCGCGGTGGCAGCGATCACCTCGGGCTTGCCACCGGACCACCCGGCGACGTAGGGCAGCGTGTAGGGGTCGCTGGCGAGCCCGTGCTCGGCCGCGATGAGGTGCGCGACACTCTCGGCCTCAACCTCCGCGACGTGCCGGTGCGCGAGGGCGTCGGCGCACAGGGTCTTGTCCTCGGTGTGCATCAGCACGTGGGCCAACTCGTGCGCGAGGGTCTTGCACGCCTGCGCGTCGCTCAGGCCCTCGGTCACCTGCACGGTCTTGCTGGCGGGCTCGGTGTACCCGTTCTCGCCGTGGCGGCTCGGGCCGCGCTGGATCGTGTAGCCAGCGGCGTACACCTGCTCGGCGAGTGCCTGCCACAGACCCTCGGGCGCCTCGCCGTCGAGCAGCGTGGGGCGGGTCACGTCATCGGGCAGCGGGTCGCCGTCGGTCTGGCTCACGTCGAAGACGCTCACGATCCGGAACCCGGAGACGAAACGCTTCTCCTCGCCGGTGACCTCGTCCTTCCTCTTCCTCACCATCGGCGCGAAGATGCCGATCGACTTCTCGCCCTTGCGGACCTGCCGACCGAACTCCTGCCACTTCCGGTACGCCGCGACGCGGGTCGCGTCCGGGCGCTGGCACATGATCAGCAGCAGGTTGTTGAGCGAGTAGTTGTGGAACTTGCTCGCGAAGTCGAGGTACGCGGTCCAGCCCTCGGAGGTGGTGAGGGCGGAGGTCTTCGCGACCAGTTGCTCGTGGAGGGCTTCCAGCCGCTCGTCGCGCTTGTCGGTTGCCTTGCTCATGGGGGTGTCCCTTCGTCGTTGTCGCTTGCTTACGGAGTAAGCATACCACACTGTCCCGTCATCGCAACAATGCTCGACACTGGTCCAGTCCAGGCGGAGGGGCCACCCTGCGTAAACGTCAGTGGCTCAGCTGCGTCGTCAGCTGCCCCAGGCACGACAAAGCCCCGCACCCCCTTCCGGGGATGCGGGGCTCTGGGTGCAGGGCTCAGGCCAGCGGCTTGCCGTTGACGAAGAGCGTGGTGGCGCCGGTGACGACCGGGCCGTAGGACACCGCGCCCTCGGTGATCGCGCCGTCGGTGACCTCGCCGTCGGTGATCGCGCCGGGCGTGATCACGTTGGACAGGTCGGTGACGACCGGGGTGCCGGTGCCGGTGTCGGTGCGGAGGCAGTCGGCCGGGTTCTCGCCGGGCTCGGCCACCCAGTCGCCCCACACGGGAGCGCCGAAGGCGTAGTCGCCGAAGGCGTAGTCGCCGAACTGGTAGTCACCGAAGGCGGAGGGCTGGCCCCACGTGGTGCCGGTGACGACCGGAGCCGCGAGGTAGAAGCCGGTGAACTGGCCGGTCTTGCGGGCGTCCCACTGGATGGTGCTGGCCACGGTGCCGTTGGCCACGCCGGAGCGCGATCCGGTGCGGGTGCCGTCGGCGGTGCCGGTGGCCACGCCGTCGCGGAGACCGTCCCGGTGGAAGGTCTTGTTCTTGCCCTCGATCGTGCAGGACAGGTCCTGCGAGACCGACTGGGTGCCGACCCGCGTGCCGGACTGGGTGGCGTCCTGCGAGACCGACTGGGTGAGCGCCTGCTCGCTGGTGAACTTGATCGCGCCGTCGGTGGTGACGGCCTTCTGGAGCGCGGCGTTGTTCCAGCCGAGCGCGGTCTGGACCTCGCCCTTGCCGAGGAAGCCGGGGGCGGTGGCTGCGTTGGCGGCGCCGGAGCCCGCGAGCACGCCGATGGAGGTGGCCGCCGCGAGGGCGAGCACGGAGAGGGTCTTGCGCATCAGGAAGGTGTCCTTCTGTCGTTGCGTCGTTTGCCAGCGGTTGCTGACAGAAGAACGATACCACACCTCGTCGGCAGAGATGCGCACCGGCGTGCACCACCTGCGTAAACGTCAGTGCGGTATCGTGCGAGCTGGCGCCCGGCTGCTTGCTCGGCCGGGCGTCTTCCTTTCGGTAGGGAAGGGGCTGCCCCCGCTGCTAGTCGCAGCGGGGGCAGTTCTGCTCGGAGCCGGGGTGCCAGAAGCCCCCGGCCGTGACGTGACCCGCGGCGGGGACGCCGGGGATCACGGGCCAGCCGCGGCTCACCCCTCGGCCAGCCGGGCGCGCTGGGCCGCGACGCCCTTGGGGTAGGGCCAGCCCATGTTCTTGGCGCAGGTCTCGCCGTAGCCCACGAGCGCGGACACGGCCGCGGACAGGGTCTCGCCGCCCAGCGGGGCGCAGCAGCGGATGCAGTAGCCGTGCGAGAGGCCCATGGCGGCGGCGTCGGCCGCGGTCATCGGGCGCAGGTCGGCGACCGAGTAGCCCGCACCGGCGACGTAGTCCCACGAGGGGCGGGAGCCGTCGGCGGGGTAGGTGAGCACCTTGCCGTAGGTGCGCGAGGCGTCGCGCTTGCTGACCACCACGACGACGGCGCGGCCGTCGGCCGGGCGGACGTAGTAGCCGGGCTCGGCGTTCTTGGCCG
>JBIOUP010000254.1:0-9188 GCA_044867305.1 Dermatophilaceae bacterium | reverse complement strand
CGGTGGGCCGGTTCTCGGCCGACCCGCGAGCGCTGGAGGCGGCGTTCGAGGCCGGCCGCACGGCGCTGCGTGAGACGCTGGGCGGGCACGCGGAACCGGTGCACCGAGAGGGGGTATGCCGGTGAGCGACCCGCGTCGGCCGGCGCGCGTCTACGGGGTGGGCAGCGAGCCCGATCCACGGTTCAGCTTGGCCAACGAACGCACCGCGCTCGCCTGGATGCGCACCGCTCTCGCGCTCGTCGCAGGCGGCGTCGCCCTAATCTCGCTCGCGACGTTGCCCGACCTGCCCGGCTGGACCGCCCTCATCGGCGCAGGCGCCTGCGTGGGCGGCGCGACGCTGTCCATCCGAGCGGTCTCGGGCTGGGCCAAGGTCGAGCGGGCCTTGCGGCTCAAGCAACCTCTTCCGGCCCCTCGCGCCCTACCTCTGCTCGCGGTCGGCATCCTCGTCCTCGCGGTCGCGACCTTGGCGCTGGCCCTCACCGAGGGCCTGCCGATGTGACCGGCATACCCGAGCGCGGCGGCTTGCAGCCCGAGCGCACTGCGCTGTCCTGGCAGCGGACCACCTTGGTCTCGACGCTCATCGCGGTACCGGTCATGGTGCTTGGAGTGCGCCTCGCGGACTGGCTCGCAGCCGGGGCCGGCGGGTGCGCCGCGATCGCAGGGGTCCTGATCACCAGTGTCGAACGCACCCGGACGCACCAGCTGCTCGACGAGGACGTCACCGCCTCACGCTGGCCGCTGCTCGCGGCGGTGGCCTCTGTGGTCACGTTGACCGCGACCGCCGCGACGCTGTTGGCCGTGCGCATCGCGCTCCGGGAACGCTAACCGCGCCTGGCTAGCCCCTTGACCGCCCAGGCCCTCGCCGTCAGCGGGATCGACCCGTCCACCGCCTTGGGCAACCGCTCCCGCAGCGACTCGCGCAGAGCCTCCCGGTGTGCCGCCGGAAGGGACGCGACGTAGGCGGGGGCTGGTCCTTGTCCGCCCAGGAAAGGACCCCAGTAGTCATCGAAGTCGCAGAACACCGTTGACACGTCGAGCGACTGGACCGCGACGTGGCTGAGGCCGGCACTGGCCCACAGCTCACGCAGCGGCTGCGGGCGACACAGCTGGAACCGGCGCCCCTCGTCGAGGTCGAGCGCGGCGTCGTCCAGGGCGATCGCCGCGTCCCAGAACTGGCGCATCATCCCCATCCCCTCGGCGTAGTCCCAGACGTATGCCGCCACGACGCCACCCTCCGTGACGACCCGGGCGAACTCGCGCAGAGCCGTCCCCGGGTCGGGCACGAAGTTCAACGCCAGGCCACTGACGACAAGCTCCACGGAGTGCTCTTCGAGGGGCAGCGCTTGCGCGTCACCGACCCGGAAGCTGACTCCCGGGTCGCTGACTCGCGCGCTGGCCTCGGCCAGGAACGCCTCCGAAGGGTCCACGCCTACCACCCGGGACGGCTGCGCAAGCGCCAACACCGTCTCGGTCAGCGCCCCTGTGCCACAGCCGATGTCGAGCCACCGGGCACCTGCTGGCGCGCCCACCCATGGCACGAACGCCTGGGCCACCCGGCGGCTCCACCGGCCGACATAGGCCTCGTATGCCGGACCGACACTCCAGCGCTCACCGGTCACGGCATACGAGGATAGGACGACCTACGGGCGTTCCCCGACACTCAGCCGGAGGTTCACCGTGCTGCCTCGAGCGACGGTCGAACCGCCTGTCGGCGATTGGCTCTGCACCCAGGACTTGCTCGTGTTCGGCCCGATGGTTCGCGGAACAAGGCCGGCCGCGACGACGGTCGCGACGGCCGCACTGGCCGACGCCTCGAAGACGTCAGGCACGACCACGGTCGGCGGCGGCGGACCCACGTGCGCGACGGTGACGGTCACGGTGTAGTCGCCGTCGTCGTCGTGCAGCCGGCGCGTCACGTCGAAGGACTGCCCGACCTTGCCGGCCTGGTCGAGGATCGTCTGGCGCGTGAAGACGATCGTCGTGTCGCCGATGTGGTCGTCGTCGAGGAAACCGAGGAGCCATTTCACGACGGCGCCCACCCCGGCGACGACCGCCCCGACCCACGCTGCCGCGCCGGTCGCGGTGAGCACCGCGGCCGCTACGGCGAACGCCGCTGCGACCTCCGCCTGCACCTTGTCGGGGTCTCCGTCATCGTGCTCCCAAGCCTGGATGAGGACACCGATCTCGCCTTCGGGCAGCGGCTGAGGCGTGCCGTTGTGCCCCCACAACCACCCCTCGTTCACCCCGAAGGTGCCGTTGTCGCCGGAGTCGATGTCCTCGAAGATGTGCGTGCGACTGGACACGGAAACGCCGGCGGCCGTCGAGGCACAGACGAAGTACACCTCGTCGCTGCCGGGCCAGTCGATGCCGGTCTCGTCGGTGCAGTGGAAGGAGGTGGCCTTGATCCGGAACGGGTCGCTCGCCGCGTCTCGCGAACGTGGGTCGTCCTTGGCCACGGCCCGCAGGAACTCGCCGCCGTGCTGGCGGGTCACGCTGCGGCGCGGCCGCGGGGTGTCCCCGAGGTGCACTCGTCCTTCGTGGACGCCGACGACGTCGATGTCGGTGGCGTTCGGCGTTGCCCGGACCGCTTCGTCGAGAGCTGGCAGGTCGCGAGCCAGGTCCGCGAGGGTGTAGTCAGCGTGGTCGGGAAGGGTGGCGAAGCTGCCGGGAAACAGCTCCTGCCGAAGCTGAGGCGACATCCCGGCATACAGCCGGCCGTGCTCCTTGACCTCGCCGCCGAGACCTTCGGCTTCGAAGGCCGCGAGGATAATCGCATCCAGGTCGTTGGGTGGCGCGCCGTTCGCGGCCTTGGCGAAGGTGTTGAGGGTCAGGGCCAGCAGCCAGTTGCTGTCCTTGTTCAGGCGCAGCTTGCGCCCGAGTTTGGCCTGCTTGCCCCGCTCGTTGGTGAGCTCGTCGAGGATCCTGCTCATGGGTCGGTGCTTCACTAGGTACTCCTTGTCGAGTGCCGGACGCTGCGCGCCCGCAGGCCACCGGGTTGCGGCCCACTCGACAAGGCGTGACATCGCCGTTCCGTGCCGTTCCATTGCCTTGTCACGACCGGCAAGGACCACTGAACCGGATCGGCGACGACCGCCCAGTCGCCGCCGACCCAGTCCGCTGGTCCCGCGATCAGCAGTGGAAG
This sequence comes from Dermatophilaceae bacterium, assembly GCA_044867305.1. Taxonomy (GTDB): domain Bacteria; phylum Actinomycetota; class Actinomycetes; order Actinomycetales; family Dermatophilaceae; genus Phosphoribacter. Next base: position 6,046 of record JBIOUP010000254.1, on the reverse strand, counting down.
TAGTCCGAGATGACGTCGGTGTCGAAGGAGCGGGTCACGCCGGAGCGGTGGTCATACAGGAAGACGCGCCCGTAGACCTCGTCGCGCCCGCCGTAGTCCTCATCGAGGACGCACCCGTCGACAACCCCGTCGAACTCCGCACTCAGCCCGCCGTCCGAGGCTGCGCTCCAGGAGAGGGGCACGTACTTGAGGAAGTTGTCGTACCAGGAGTCGTCCCCGTACAGCTTCGCCCAGACCTCGTCGCCCGGCGGCTCGAGGATGTCCTGCGCGTCCTGGCGACTCATGTACACGTCGATGCCGATGTGGACGGCGTAGTCGTTGTTGCCGATGGGCTCGATCGACAGGCAGATGCTGTGACTGCCCTCGACCCCGGTGCAGGATTCCTTGGCCGAGGCCGATGTCGCTCCGGCCACGAGTGCGCCGACGGCCAGTACGGCCGCGACCGTGACGCGCACCATGCGACCGCGCAGCAGCCTGCGTTTGTTGGGTTTGGTTTGGATCATGAGTTCTCCCCTGTGCTGGAACCACCGGTTGTGGCTCACTGCACGATTGGCGTGACATCGCCGTTCCGTGCCGTTCCGTGGGACTGCAGGGCGGTTACGAAGGGGTCAGGCAGCAGTACTTTCCGGTCCGCACACGCCTGGACAGCTCGGCGCCGATCACGGCGTCAGCGGCGGCCACCCGGTCAAGAGTGCGCCGGATCGCCTTCGTCACCGCGATGCGGGCCCGCTCGCCGTCGTCGGTGAACAGACGGACCTGGCCGCTGTGGCCGGTGGCCACGACCAGCTCGCCGAGCAGCCACTCGCGTTCCTCGCGGGCTTGCTGCGCCCGCCCCAGGTCGCCGGCCTGCTCGTACTCGTCCAGCTCCCGCGTGAGGGCGCGTACCCGAGCCCGGTATTCACGAGTCGCCCGCGCGTCGAGCACGGGTTGACGGCTGGCGCTGGCCACAGCCGTCCTCGGCACGTGTCCCGCCGCTGCCAGCGCCAGCTCCGTGGCGGCGACGGTCTCTCCGGGGCGCTCGATCAGGATGGACAGGTAACGCAGGCCCAACGCGTCGGGCAACCTGACCAGGCGGTCACCGAGACCCAGGTGCCACGTTGGCCCGTCACTTCGCGTCAGGACGATCTGCGGCCGTTTCTCCAGCAGTCCGAAGGCTGCCCGCGCGGTATGCCGGCCGGGCAGCGGCATACCCAGCTCACTGGCTGCCTCGGCCGCGCGGTCCCGCTCAACGCACGCACGCGCGGCGTCACCTGCGGCGTCACGCAGCTCCAGCGCCTCCGCGAGACGGTACGCCGACAGGACCGCCGCGGGGCGGTGCCCGAGCCGCTCGTTGTCGCGAACGCCGGCCTGGAAGTGCTCGACCGCCGCCTCGATGCGCCCTTCGGTCAGCGCGGCCATACCCAGCGCATGGTGGGTCGAGCCGAAGCACGCAACGGCGAGGCTGGTCATCATGGGAAGCCGGGCAAATGGGCTCAGCACGGCATAGGCCTCCGCTGCCACTCGTGGGTCGCCGAGCCGGTATGCCGTTTCCACCACGCCGTACATGGCCACCAGCCAGCCGCTGGAGCGGACGAGGTCGGCAAAGCCGTCCCCACGCACGCGCGCGAGCGCGAACCGTGCGCCGGCCGGATCGCCGGCAACGGCGAGGCCGACGGCCAGGGCCGCGAAGGAGGCGCGGTCGACCGCTCCGGTGCTGCTCGAGACGGCGAGGTCCGCCATCGCCGGCAGCATCTCGGCGGTGCGGCCCTGGAACCACCGGATCGCCAGCATCTGGGCGACTTGCCAGGTCACGGCATCGGCGTCCCCGGCGATGGCGCCCACCTCGGAGCATTCCGCGACCAGGGTCTCGGCCCGGGCCCAGTGCCCCGAGCGCAAGGTGAGCGTGACCTCGAGGGAACGCACGACGAAGCCGACAGCCAGATGGCCCTGGCTGGCGGTGCGCAGCTCAGCCAGGGAGCGTTCCGCCGTCGGGTCCCCCAGGAGGAACAGGTCGACGGTGCGCCACAGCAGCCCCATCAGCACGTCCACGCCTCGGCCACTCGACTCCGCGACCCGCAACAGCTCGCCCGCCAGCTCGAGGCGCGCCGTGGCGTGCTCCGGCCCGAGGAGGCAGTGGTGGGCCAGGCTCAGGCCCTCGGCAAGCCCAACAGCGTCGCCGCTTTCCCTCAGCTCGTCCACCGCATCGAGCACGCTCGACGGGTCGCCGCTTCGGTAGCCCCGCTCCGCCGCCAGCCGGGCGCTGAGGCGTAGACCGAGGGCGGAGCTCGCACCGACTCGCGCCAGGGCCCGCTGCTGGCGCGCCTCGACCGCGGCAGCCTCGGCTGTCAACCGACGCTCGTGGACCCAGATGCCGCCCATCCCCAGCGCAGCGCGCGCCATGCTACGAGGGCATCCGGCCCGTTCTGCCTCGACGTAGGCCTGCTCGAACCAGCTCCGGCTGCCGCCCAGCGACCCTTCGACGAGGAGCGCCTGTTCTCCCCGCTCCAGGGCCGAGGGCCCCGGCACGGCATACAACCCGGTGGACCGGCGAACCGCGGCGTCACCTTGACCAGTCGGCACGCATCGCCTCCCGCTAGAGCTCCCCTATCGGCGCAGGAGAGCGGCTCGCGCCGGGCAGATACGTCCGAGCTGGGTGGCCGCGTCCCAAGGCTACGGTGGGGGAATGGCGAGCGGTAACGGCAGCATCAGCCCGGGGCAGGTGCTGGCCTTCCGGATTCAGGCGTAGCAGCTCGACCGCCAGATTGCCTCGACCGCTGACCCGGCGTTGCTCGACATGGGGGCATAGGACACCGGCCCCGACGGTGGCTTGTGGGCGCTGGCCGTACGCGGGCTCGACACGTCCGCACTCGAGCCTGAGCAGCTGGCCACGGTGTGGTCGGTGCGGGGAGCACCCCATCTGTACCGGCGGGCCGACCTGTCGAGACGCACACCACAGCGGGCCACGGCATACCCCTTGGCTAGCCGGCGTTGCGCTGGGTAGTGACTACTTGCGTATCCACCACCGAACCAGCCGGCCGTCGGCGAACTCGGCCTCCGTCGCCGAAGTGCCCAATCCGCGCAGGGGAGCCTTGCCGACTGTGCGTGCCCGGCGTATCCGGGCCACAGGACTGCGGGCTGGTCTACCTCGTGATGGACGATCCTGAGCTGCGCGAACGCTGGAACGCGCAGCGCGCTCGCGAGAGCTCCTGACTCAGGCCGAACACGCGGGCGCAGCCGCGAGGGCCGCGTCAGCCGCGGCATACGCGTTGAGGTTCGCCCCGGCGTTGCGGTAGGCAGAGATCCAGTTGTCCAGGGCATGGGTGCTGTCGACCTCGCCGGCCGAATGTTGCGCCATCTGCATCAGGTGGTTGCGCCAGTCGTCGATGACCGCCTTGGCGGAGGCCAGATAGGCGTCCAGCTTCTTCTGGCGCTCCCCGCAAGCGTTGAGCTTGGCCTTGACGTCGCCTGTTGCGCTCGCGGTCTCCAGCCCGGTGCAGCCGACGACGCCGTTGTAGGTGGCGGTGGCCGCGTCGAACCCGGCCACGTCGTTCGGCCCGGCTGCCCGGGTGGGTGCCCAGGTGTTCGTCTTGACCTCGATGTAGGTGCGGGTCCCAGCGTCGATGTCCGCCTGGCCCTGCACATGCTCGCGCCAGTGCCCCGCCCCGGTCTTGGCGGCTCCGACCACGCCTTGGGCGGCGGACTGCCGGGCCACACAGGAGGACAGCAGCGCTGCCGCTGCGGCATCCTCGGCCGTCTGGGGGTTCGCGGGTGGGTTCGCAGCCACGGCCGGAGGGTTTGCCGCCGCAGCGGCGGGCGCAGCATTCCCGCCGGCCTCGACCGCCCCGGAGGTCGCAGCTCGGGTCACCGTGAACACGCCAAGGGCCACCAGCAGCACGGCTGCGCCGGCTAGGAAAGCCTTTCGGCGGGACCCAGGTTGCTTGCTGTGCCTACCCAACTGGCCACTCACCCCTCATTCTGTCCAACCGCCTCAGCGAGCCCTGCCTCCGGCGATGCCACGTGTCCCCCCGTCCGATCGTCACAGTTTGCCCGTCATGGGTCCGCCCCGTGGCGGATCCACGAAACTGGCCGGAGTTGCTCCTGAGCATGGGCGAGCAGATGATGAGGTGAATGAGCGACCCCAACGGCCGGCACATCAGCCGGCGCGTCATCCTCACCACCATGGCCCGCCGTGGCATGTTCAACCCTGGTCTGCCGCAACGCAATATCGGGCAGGTCACGGCGCTTCGCAGGTGGGGCTACGGGCTGCACGGACAGCTGCGCGCCGCCGCGGCCCGCAGCCCGCGAAGGATCGCGGTGATCGACGAGTCCCATGGTGAGATCTCGTATGCCGAGCTGCTGGCTCGTTCGGTCGGCGTCGCCGGCGCGCTGCGCGACAGGGGGCTGGGCCAGGGCGACGCGGTGGGTCTGCTGGCCCGCAACCACGTGGGTGCCGTCACCGCGATAGCGGGTGCGGGCCTGCTCGGTCTGGACCTGGTGCTGCTGAACACCGGAATGGCCGCCTCGGTCGTCGCGCAGGTGGCCGACCGCGAAGGCGTACGGCTGCTCATCCACGACGAAGAGCTCTCCGCGGACGTGGCCGACCTCGCTTCGAGCGCCGACACGGTCAGCGAGTCCGAGCTGGCCGCCGACGCGCGCCGGACTGCGCCGGGCGACCCGGTGCAACCACCGGGGCGTCCAGGTCGAACCATCCTGCTCACCTCGGGCACGACCGGAACGCCGCGAGGTGCCGGGCGCCCCGAGCCGAAGAGTCCCTCCGGGCTCGTGTCGGTCATCGAGCGCATCCCGCTACGCGTCGCGAGCCGGACCCTGCTGAGCGCCCCGGTCTTTCACACCTGGGGATACTCGGCCCTGCTCATGGGTCTGGGGCTACGCCACACCCTAGTCCTCCAGCGGCGCTTCGACGCTGCTCGGGCGCATGACGCGCTCGCAACTCACCGCTGCGACACCATGATCGCCGTCCCCGTGATGCTGCAACGGATGATGGAGCTGCCCGGGCCGACGAACCCGAGAAACCTGCCCAAGCTGCGCGTCGTCGCCACGAGCGGGTCGGCGTTTCCGCACGGGTTCGCCACGAGGTTCATGGACCGTTACGGGGACGTGCTCTACAGCCTGTGCGGCTCGACCGAGGCGTCGTGGATCTGCATCGCCACCCCGCGCGAGCTTCGCCGCGACCCCGACACCGTGGGGACGCCTCCGCCGGGGACGGTGGTGAGGATCCTCGACAACGCCGGCCGCGAGGCCCCCGAAGGCAGCACAGGGCGGATCTTCTGCGCCAACTCCATGATGTTCACCGGCTACACCTCAGGGGAGCCTCGCGAGAGCGTGGACGGGCTCGTCTCGACCGGCGATGTGGGGCACATCAGCAACGGCCTCTACTTTGTCGACGGACGGGCCGACGGCATGATCGTCAGTGGTGGCGAGAACGTCTATCCCGCTGATGTCGAGCGGGTGCTGGGCGCGCATCCCGCCGTGCGTGAGGTCGCCGTGACCGGCATACCGGACGAGGACTTCGGTCAGCGGCTCGCCGCTGCTGTCGTGCTCCTGCCGGGCAATCGGCTCACGGCGGCGGAGGTACAGCGTTACGTGCGCGGGCAGCTTGCCAGATATGCCGTGCCTCGGGCCGTCGTCTTCGTCGACGAGATCCCCCGCAATGCCATGGGCAAGGTGCCGGTCGAGGCGCTGAACGCGCTGATGACGCGGGAGTGACCGCGCCGGTCAGCGCAGCTGGTAGGTGGCCACGATGACGCCGGTGCTCGAGGCTCTCGAGCCGACCAGGTCGAACTCGGTCTGGCGGGGTGAGTCCTGAAACAGCCGGATCCCGGTGCCGAGGACCAGCGGGTGGGTAAGCAGCACGAACCGCTCCACCAGCCGAGCCGCCATCAACGAACGGGTGAGCTCGCCGGACCCGAGGATGACCAGGTCCGGACCGTCCTGCGCCTTGAGCTCCGCGACGGCCGTGGCTAGATCTCCTTGCAGCAGTACTGAGTTGGTCCAGCTCAGCGGTTCGGTCAGGGTGCCTGATGCGACGTACTTGCGTGAGCTGTTC
>JBIOUP010000253.1:0-14920 GCA_044867305.1 Dermatophilaceae bacterium | reverse complement strand
CGGCCACCGACTACCTGCCCGAGGCCATCGGCGGCTACCTGCGCCTGCCTCGGAACTGGGCCGACTCCCGGCCGGTCGACCGGGGCAAGACGCCCCTCATGATCCTCATCGACCAGCTGGACCTGCTCGGGCTGACGATGGACAAGGTCTTTGATGCGATCAACCGGGCCGATGCGGAGGCCTTGGTGGTGCACGGGCGCTTCCTGCAGGAGAAGTTCGGGCACGCCTCGACGGGCGGGATCCTCAACCTCGACCCCGGTACGCCGCTCCCGCCGATGCCCACCAACCCCGTCCAGGGCGATGCCTCCTCCAGCGGTGAGCCGGACATCCGGCTGCCGCCTCCGACGGGAAGGCAGCCCACATGAGCCAGCTGCGCGAGGCGGTCGCGGCCCTCGTCGGCGTCGCCGAGCGGGTCGGCCTGCCCGCGGACCAGGCCCGTGACGAGGGGCTGGTCTTCGCCGCCGCCATCGCCGAGTCCGCGCCGAGGGCCGCCCAGGACTGGGTCGCGGCCACAGGCGCCACCCCGGACGGCGAGCCAAGCGAGCTCAGCGCAGTCAACGCCGCGTTTTTCGACGCCGCGTCACGAGGGCGCAAGTGGCGTCAGTCCCCGACGACCCTCCTCGCCGAACTGGCCGTGACCGATCGCGGCAAGGCCGCCGACTACGCCAAAGCGCTCGCCGACGTCGCCACCGCCGCGTGCACCCTGGGCGAGCCCACCATGCGGGTCACCGGCAACGCCTCGGTAGCCGCCGCCGCGCAGCTCGGCGCGGCGGCGCCCAGCAGCCCGCCTCCCGACGCCCGCGAGCTGCTTAGCCGGCTGCCCGGATGGGCCAGCGGCGGCCCGGGCCTGCTGCTGGACCCCTACCACCTGCACGGCCCCCAGCCAGCCGAGCCAGCCGAGCCGGCCGAGCGGCATACCGACGAGCACGCCACCGAGGGCGACAGCGCCCCCGCCGACCCCCAGCAGGAGCAGCCCACCAAGTCCGTGGAGGAGCTGCTCGCCGAGCTGGACGCGATGATCGGCCTCGAGCGGGTCAAGCGCGAGGTGCACCAGCAGGTGGCCATGCTCAAGGTCGACGCGCTGAGGCGCCAGGCCGGGCTGAAGAGCCCGGACCTGACTCGTCACCTGGTCTTCGTCGGCAACCCCGGCACGGGCAAGACCACGGTGGCCCGAATGGTCGGCGGGATCTACCGGGCGCTCGGGTTGCTGACCAAGGGCCAGCTCGTCGAGGTCGACCGTTCCGAACTGGTGGCCGGCTTCCTCGGGCAGACCGCGATCAAGACGGCCGAGGTCTGCGCCAAGGCGTACGGCGGGGTGCTGTTCATCGACGAGGCCTACGCGCTCTCCGGCGACCAGTACGGCCAGGAGGCCGTCAACACTCTCGTCAAGGAGATGGAGGACCATCGCGACGACCTGGTCGTCATCGTCGCCGGCTACCCCGACCCGATGGTCGTGTTCATCGCCCAGAACCCGGGCCTGGCCAGCCGGTTCAAGACGGTCATCGAGTTCGAGGACTACACGAACGAGGAGATCGTCGGGATCCTGCACAAGCTGGCCGGCGCGTCGGACTACACCGTCACCGCGGAGGCGGAGACCCGGTTCCGCGACATCCTGGCCGCGACGGCGCGTGACCAAGCCTTCGGCAACGGCCGCTTCGCCCGCAACCTGCTGGAGGAGGCGATCGGGCGGCACGCCTGGCGGCTGCGCGACACCGAGTCCCCCACTCCGGAGCAGCTGCGCGAGCTGCTGGCCGAGGACTTCCAGCCTGCGGAACTCGACGACCCCGCCGAAACGTCCGAACCAGTGACGCCGAAACCTCTGGAGCTGGTCGACATCGAGCACACTGACTCCTCGTCCCAGCCACCACCTGACGGCCCATCCGGACCACCACAGACGGGAGCCCCTGCATGACCCAGCAGCCCACCGCCGCGGTGGCCGGACCGCCCCCGGTGGCGGCCGGGACCCCACCGCAGGCCTATGCGCGCGCTGGGACCCCGGCACCGAACACCGGGGGGTCCACCGGAGCACCCTCGCCCCTGCAGGGGATCCGCGGGTGGGCCCAACGCACCTTCGAAGGCACGCCGGGCCGGATGCGCCTGCTCGGGGCGGTGGCCGCACTCGCCGCGGCCGTCTTCGGGATCGCCGGAGCCGCCAACCTGTGGTCCGTGGCCGGCGCCCTCGACCGGGCTGGGCTGAACACCACCCAGGTGGTGCGGGTGCAGTCGATCTACTCCGACATCCTGCGCGCGGACGCCGATGCGACCAACGCCTTCCTCGTCGGTGGGCTGGAGGACCCGACCCAACGCGCCGACTACGAGGCGGCGATGGACCGGGTCGCCACGTCCATCGCCGAAGCGGCCAAGGCCCAGCCCGCCGACGGGAGCGCTCTGGCCGCGCTCAACGCCTCGGTGCAGTCGTATGCCGGCACCATCGAGCAGGCTCGCGCGTACAACCGCCAGGGGCTGCCGATCGGCGCGCAGTACCTCAAGAACGCGAGCACCACGCTGCGTGGTGAGGCGCTGCCGATCGTCGACGCGCTCGCCAAGGCCAACACCGAGCGCGCCCGCAGTGAGTTCACGGGCGCCGGAAACGCCCTGGTCCTGGTCGGCGTCGGGGTACTCAGCCTGGTGGTGCTCGCGCTGGTGGCAGTGTGGCTGGCCAGACGGACGCACCGTTACATCAACGTGCCCCTGACGGCGGGCATCGCCGCGGTGCTGGTGGCTTTCCTCGTCGGGGCGTTGGTCATCTTCGGGGTCGGACGCGATATCGGCGCAGTCCGCGACAACCAGTTCGCTGGCACTCTGGCCCTCGCCACCGCCCGCTCGGCGGCCTACGACGCCAAGTCGAACGAGAGCCTCGGGCTCATCGCCCGCGGACAGGCCAAGACCTACGAGGACGCGTGGAAGACCCGTGACGCGCAGGTGCGCGAGCAGCTGGCCAACGTGGGGAGGATCCGGTGGTACGGCCCGTCCGGCACGTCAAGCCAGCAGCTCAACGCAGCCTGGACGGCATACGCCGACGGCCACGCGGCGGTGCGCAAGCTGGACGACGGCGGAGACTGGAACGGCGCGGTGGCCCTGGCCACCGACCCGGGTCAAGGCAAACCCCGGGCGCTGTTCACCGACTTCGACGCCAAGCTCGGGCCTGTGCTCGAGGGCTACCAACAGGCCATGAGCGCCGACGTCACCGCGCCCCGTGGCCGCGTCGTCGGCACTGCAGTGCTGATGCTGCTCGTCGGCCTGGTCAGCGCCTGGCTGGCCCTGCGCGGGTTCAACCAGCGGGTCGAGGAGTACCGGTGAGGCGTCGCGGTTTCCTGGTGCTTGCCGCCATCTCGATCCTGGCCCTGGCTACCGGGTGCGGCGCGGGCAGCTACGCGGACACCGTGGTGCCCTCGCCTTCCGCCACGGCCACCGGCGGGTCGGCACCGACGCCCGCCCCAAGCGGGGCTGCGTGCTCCAACGCCACGCAGTCCTACGACCCACTGCCGAGCCTGCCACCGGCCAGCCAGTTCACCGGCCGGCTGGCTCAGATTCGCGACCGGGGCTACCTCATCGCCGGGGTGTCTGCCGACACCCAGCTGCTCGGGGCGCGCAACCCCCTCACCGGGCAGATCGAAGGGTTCGACATCGACATCGTCTCGCAGGTGGCCAAGGCCATCTTCGGTGACCCGACCAAGGTCCAGCTCGTCGTCATCACCGCGGCCGACCGGATCCCGGTGCTGCAGGGCCACAGCGTCGACATCGTCGTGCGTGCCATGACCATGACGTGCGCCCGGTGGAACGACATTTCCTTCTCCAGCGTCTACTACCAGGCCGGTCAGAAGATCCTGGTCCCGAAGGGGTCGACGGCCACGACGTTGGCGGACCTCTCGGGCAAAAAGGTGTGCGCCCCAGCGGGGACGTCCAGCATGGCCAAGCTGGCCGAGTTCCCGTCGGTCATCCCGATCGCGGCCGACACGCACACCGGCTGCCTGGTGCTCTTCCAGCAAAGCGCCGTCGACGCGATCACCGGTGACGACACCGTGCTGGCCGGCCTCGTGGACCAGGACCCCTACGCCTTCGTCCCACCGAGCGCCCCGATGACCAGCGAACCCTACGGAGTCGGCTTCAACAAGGACGACCGCGGCTTGGCCCAGTACGTCAACCGGGTGCTCGCTGACCTTCGTTCGGATGGGCGTTGGGCGGCCAGCTACGCGCGGTGGCTGCAGCCCGCGCTGGGTCCGGCCTCTCCTCCCGTCGCGACATACGGGCGGACCTGACGTGAGCCTGTCCCTGGATCCGGTTTCCTCCGAAGGCGGCTCGACATCCTCGGGCGGCCGTCCTGGTTCGACCACGCCAGCTCCCGACGCCCCGGGCCGACTCGGATCACCGGTCGGGGTCCACGAGGCGTTCGTTTACTTGCGTGACCTCGGCATCTGGCGTGACCGGCGCAAGCAGGAGCTGGACGGCCTGGACTCGGCCGCGCTCGCATCCAGCGAGCAGGACGCCTTCAGTCGCGACATGCTCGTGTCGATGGCGCTGTGGAAGGCGATCTCCGACCGGTACGACCTGCTCGAGGTCACGTTCGACTCGGGACGGGTCGGGCCGGCCCAGGCCGAACGGCTCTCCACGCTGATCTGGGGACGCCTGGACGTCGCGCCCGGGTCCGCCGCAGGCTCGATCGCCCCCTCAACAAGTGGCGCACTTGGGCTGTCCCTTCCCGAGGCGTGCCGGCTCTCCGACGCGATGACCGCCTCGCTGCGAGCCCGCCTCTCGCTGGAGCCGTCCGGGGCGGAGGTCGGCACGCGGGTCAAGGACGTCCGCGCCACGGTCGAGCGGATCCGTGACCAGATCGGGCTACTTCCCACCGGAGCCGAGCGGGAGGCCGCTCGGGCGCTGCTCACCCGCCTCGAGCAGCGCCTTCTCGATGTCACCGACCGGGCCAAGCGCGGCGCGGACGTGGGCGGGCTGCTCGCCCCGCTCGAGTTCGACGCCGCCGGAGCCGAGCGCGACCTCATCGTGGGCGCGGGCCAGCGCCTGGACGACGCGCGCGACGTCGAACGGGCCCGCCAGCTGCGCGGCGAGCTGCAGGCCAGGGGCGAGGCGATCACCGCCCTCGTCGGTGAGTGCGTCGCCGCAGTCACGCCCGCACCGCGCCTGGCGGTCCCGGAGGTCCGAGCCTTGGGCGAGATCCCCAGTGCCCCCGCGGACGTCGATGCCTACCTGCTCAGGCTGGACGCGGTGTCACGCGCATTGAGCCGAGTGCACACGGCATACTCCGCGGCCCTCGCCGAGCGCGACGAGGTACACGGGTACGCCGGCGCGCTCGCGGCCCAGGCCAAGGCGGCCGGCGTCGTGGACTCCGACCTGGACCACCTGCGCAAGCGCCTCGACGAGGTCTTTGCCACCCGACCAACCGACCTGCCGCGCGCGCGAGCGCTTCTCGCGGCATACCAGGCCTACCTGCAGGCAGTCACATCGAAGGGAGCACGGCCGTGACGACGGCGAAAGGGGCACAGCCGTGACCAGCACGACGGCGACCTGCACCGAGCCCGGCTGCACCGGCACCATCCTCGACGGCTACTGCGACGTCTGCGGCACACCCGCGGCAAGCCCCGCCGAGGAGGAGCCGATCACCCCACCGGCCCGCCCTCAGCCGCAGGCCGTCTCCTCGGTGCCCAACGGCACGCCATGCGCCCAGCCCGGCTGCACCGGGCAAGTCCTCGACGGGTACTGCGACGTGTGCGGCAGCTCCGCCGAGGCGGGGGCAGACGGGTCCGCAGCAACATCTCCGCTCGGTCCGGCGCCGTCGGGCGCTTCCCGCGCGAGCCATCGACTCTCGTCCACCGCGATCGGCTCGGCCCGGGCCCGGCAGAGCGGCACGGCGGCGACGCGGCGGGTCAGCTCGGGCAGCCAGCGGATGCGCACCGCGCGGCTGGGCGCCGGGCTCACCACGATCCCGCCGATGCCGGCCATCGACGCGGCCGAGGCCGTGATGCAGAACCCGGTCGTCCCGGAGAACAAGCGGTTCTGCTCCAACTGCGGTGCGGCGGTGGGCCGCTCCGCGGACGGCCGGCCCGGGCGTACCACGGGCTTCTGCGCGAAGTGCCGTCAGCAGTTCTCGTTCGACCCCAAGCTGCACCCCGGAGACCTGGTCGCGGGACAGTACGAGGTGGCCGGCTGCCTCGCGCACGGCGGGCTCGGCTGGATCTACCTGGCCCGCGACCGCAACGTGTCCAACCGCTGGGTGGTCCTCAAGGGCCTGCTCAACACGGGCGACCCCGATGCGCTCGCCGCGGCAATCGCCGAGCAGCGCTTCCTGGCCCAGGTCGAGCATCCAGCCATCGTCGAGATCTACAACTTCGTGACCCACGAGGACGCCGGCTACATCGTCATGGAGTATGTCGGCGGCACGTCGCTCAAGGCGCTGCTCAAGCAGCGGCTGCGCAAGAGCGGCCACTACGACCCGCTGCCACCGGATCAGGCGCTGGCCTACATCGTCGAGATCCTGCCCGCTTTCCAGTACCTGCACGACCTCGGCCTGGTCTACTGCGACTTCAAGCCGGACAACGTCATCCAGGTCGGCGACGACGTCAAGCTCATCGACCTCGGTGGGGTGCGCCGCATCGACGACCAGGACTCGGCGATCTTCGGCACCGTCGGCTACCAAGCGCCAGAGGTGGCCGAGATGGGTGTCTCGGTCGCGTCGGACATCTACACCATCGGGCGCACCCTCGTCGTGCTCATGATCGAGTTCCGCGGCTACCAGACCACCTACCTGGACGCGCTGCCTCCGGTCGAGGAGGTCCCCCTCTTCCAGCAGTACGACTCCCTCTACCGGCTGCTGCTCAAGGCGTGCGCGAAGTCGCCGGACGACCGGTTTGCGTCTGCCGACGAGATGCGCGTGCAGCTGCTCGGGGTGCTGCGCGAGGTGGTCGCCGCCCAGCGCAAGTCCGGCCGGGCCATCTCCTCGGCCGCCTCGCTACTGTTCGAGGAGCCCTCGATCTCCACCGACACCCTGGACTGGTACACCCTGCCGGCGTTGCGGCCCGACCCGCACGACCCGCAGATGGGCTTCCTGGCCGGGCTCACCGGTCTGCGCCCGAACGAGCGGCTCTCCGCCCTGCGCGAGGTGCGGCAGAAGTCTCCGGAGGTCCTGCTCAGCCTGGCGCGCGTGGGGCTGGAGGTGCAGGACCCGGGGATTGTCAACGAGGCGACCACCACGATGCTGCGCGAGGATCCGTGGGAATGGCGCGCGGTGTGGATGCAGGGGCTGCTTGCGCTTTCCCAGCGCGACGCCGCGGCCGCGCAGAGCGCCTTCAACGCTGTCTACGGTCAGGTTCCCGGCGAGCTGGCGCCCAAGTTCGCCCTGGCCTTCTCCTGTGAGGTGTCCGGCGAGTCCGAGATCGCCGAGGCGCTGTATGCCGCGTGCGCCCGCACCGACGCGAACTACACTCCCGCCGGGGCGTTCGGCATGACGCGGATTCGCCAGGAGCGGGGCGACATCAAGAGCGCAGTCGAGGCCCTCGACCTGGTCGCCACCACCTCACGCGCCTACGCTCTCGCACGCCAGAAGCGGGCCTACCTGCTCGCTCGATCCGGCGAGGGGCTCCCGACGCTCGCCGAGGCCCTGAGCAGCGTGAGCCAGGTGCCGATGGATCCCAAGGACCGGGCCACCCTGCGCGTGGAGGTGTTCGAGAACGCCCTCACCCACGTCGGGGGCGAGAAGGGGCCGGACAAGGCGGTCCGGCTGGACGGCTACCCCGGCTCCGACCATGGCGTGCGGGTGGGCCTGGAGGCGGCGCTGCGCGAGCTGGCCCGGCTCACCCCCGACAACGCGCCGCGGACCGCGCTCGTCGACCGGGCGAACGAGGTGCGACCCTGGACCCTTCGATGACCGGCCCTACGATGACCTGATGGCAAGCATCTGTCCGGCCTGCGGTGCGGCCCGCGCGCCGGATGCGCTCTTCTGCGAGCAGTGCGGCCACGACTTCGCCGGGGGCGCTACGCCCGCGACCGCGACCAGCGCCGGCCCCAACGCGGAGACCCAGACGCGCCAGACGCCGGGGCGGGCCCAGACGGCGGTCGCCGGCGAGGAGTCCCCGCTCGACGTCGGGTGGACCGGACCCGTGGCACGGGGCCCCGTCGCCGAGGTCGATGGCGGGCCCGAGACCTGTCCCGCCTGCGACGTCGGCCGGTTCGAGGACGGCTACTGCAACAACTGCGGGGCCAAGCAACCCGACCCTCGCGACCACTTCACCGAGGCCCCCGCGCCGTGGGTGGCCGGCGTGTGCGACATCGGCAAACGGCATACTCGCAACGAGGACGCGATGGCGCTGCACGCGAGCGTGGAGCCCCTGTCGTTCGCCGCGCTCGTGGTGTGCGACGGGGTGTCCAACTCGACCGACTCGCACATCGCGAGCCTGGCAGCGGCGCGCGCGGCGCGCGACATCCTCGATGACCCGCTGCCACGCGGCATGGGCCTGCGGGACGCCGTGATCGGCTCGATCGAGACCCAGCTGGCCAACGCGGTCCAGCGGGCCCGGGATGCCGTCGTGCAGACGACCCCGGACGTCGACGCGCCCAACCCGCCGTCGTGTACCTTCGTGGCCGCCCTCGTCGACGAAGGGACCGCGGTCATCGGCAACATCGGAGACAGCCGCGCGTACTGGCTTCCGGACGCCGAAGGGTCGACCCCACGCCAGCTGAGCACCGACGACTCCTTCGCGGCCGAGCGGATGCGTGAGGGTATGCCGCGCAAGGAGGCCGAGACCGGCCCCCAGGCCCACGCCATCACGCGATGGCTCGGCCTGGACTCGCCGGAGGACCTGCAGCCGCACACCGACAGCGTCGAGCTCACCGAGGACGGCTGGCTGTTGGTCTGCAGCGACGGGCTGTGGAACTACTGCTCGGACGCCAGCGAGCTGCGTAGCCTGGTCGGCTCGACCGTCACGTCGTTGGGCCCGGCCGGGCTGGACCCGCTGACCCTCGCCCAGGCCCTGACCGACTTCGCCAACAACCAGGGCGGCGCCGACAACATCACCGTCGCGTTGGCCAGGGTGGGAGCACATGCCCCTGCACCGGCCGCCGATGCGCCTGCCGCGACCATGACGCCACCCAGCACCGGAGAGGACAGCGCCGATGGCACAGTTCGTCACTGAGGTCTTCCAGAACGAGTTCCTGCCCGACGGCGGCACCGACGTCCACGCGATCGTCCGCGTGACCTGCGCGGGCGCCGGCTCGATCACCGCGGGCACCGGAGGCGAGGCCGCGGAGATCGTCATCGTCGACACGTCCGGGTCCATGGGCCCCAACGGGATTGCCCAGGGCCGGTATGCCGCCACGGCCGCACTCAACGAGATCGTCGACGGCACGTGGTTCGCGGTCATCGCCGGAAACCACGTGGGCACCCTCGTCTACCCCTGGTACGGCGCGGCCCAGATGGTCCGCATGGACGCCCGTACCCGTCAGGAGGCCATCGGGGCCTTGCAGAACTTCCGCGCCGACGGCGGCACCGCGATGGGCACCTGGCTCACCAAGGCCAAGGAGGTGTTCCTCACCGTCCCGCAGGCGACCCAGCGCCACGCGATCCTGCTCACCGACGGCGCCAACGAGCACGAGACGCCAGACCAGCTCACCCAGGCGATCTACGGGGCGACCGGCTTCTTCCAGTGCGACTGCCGGGGCCTGGGCGACCGCTGGCAGGTCGGCGAGGTGCGCCGGATCGCCTCGGCCCTGCTCGGCACTGTCGACCTCATCCCCCAGCCGGAGCGGATGGCCGAGGAGTTCGCCCGGCTGATCCGGGCTTCGATGGCACGCGGCATCGCCTCGGTGGACCTGCGCGTCTGGGCGCCGCAGGGCGCCCAGACCCTGTTCGTCAAACAGGTGGCCCCGACCCTTGAGGACCTCACCAGCAAGCGCACCCAGGTCAACCCGCTCACGTCGGCCTTTCCGACGGGAGCCTGGGCCGATGAGACCCGCGACTACCACGTCGCGGTCCGCCTGGCGGCCAAGTCGATCGGGCAGGAGCAGCTGGCGTCCCGCGTGCAGATCGTCGTCCGCGACGAGGTCCAGGCGCAGGCGCTCGTCAAGGCGACCTGGTCCAGCGACGACGCCCTCACCACGCGCATCGACGACCAGGTGGCCCGGTACACCGGCCAGGCCGAGCTGGCCGCGGCCATCCAGGACGGGCTTGCCGCGAAGGCTGCCGGGCAGGACGCCGACGCGACCGCGAAGCTGGGCCGGGCGGTGCAGCTGGCCAACGAGGCCGGTGACGAGGAGATGACCTCGCGACTGAAGAAGGTGGTCGAGATCGACGACGCCGAGGCGGGTACCGTGCGCCTCAAGAAGGGCGTGCAGCGCATGGACGAGATGGCTCTGGATACCGCGTCCACGAAGACCCGAAGGATCAAGAAGTGAGTGTGACCTGTCCGAACGGCCACACATCCGAGGCGGAGGACTTCTGCGACACCTGTGGAGCCAAGATCGACCCGGCTGCTCAACCCGCGGTACCCGAGGCCGAGGTCGGTGCTCCGGCTCCGCCGCCCGAGCCCGGTGGGCAGACCTGCCCCAACTGTCAGGCGGTGAGCGCGCCCGACTCGCTGTTCTGCGAGGCCTGCGGCTACGACTTCACGACCGGGGCCATGCCCCGGGGAGCGCTCCCGACTGCTCCTGCCGAGAGCGACCCCGCCGGTGTGGCCCCGCCGGCCGGAGCGGACGTCGCGGGCCAGGTGCCGACGCCGCACGCACCCGGCATACCTCCTGCCGTTGCGCTGGAATGGGTCGCCGAGGTGTGGATCGACCCGGAGTGGTATGCCGTGCAGGACGCCGACGAGGCCATGCCGTCTGCCGGGTTGCCCACCGTGGTGCCGCTGACCATCCGCAGCGCGCTGATCGGGCGAGTGTCGGCCAGCAAGAACATCATTCCCGACGTGGACTGCACGAGTGACAGTGGCGTGAGCCGACGCCACGCGCAGCTGACCACGGACGGTCGGCGGTGGTTCATCGAGGACCTCGGCTCCTCCAACGGGACGTTCATCGGGGGGGCGGGCGAGCCCCTGCCCGAGGAGCCGATCCCGGTGGGGCAGAAGCACGAGCTGGAGGATGACGACCGGATTTACGTCGGGGCCTGGACCCGGATCGTCGTGCGTGCGGCCACCGACGAGGAGAAGGCTGCGGCTACCGCGTGACCGGCGGTCCCGCCGGATCAATCCCCTCGGTGCGGGTCCGGCCCGCTGAGCCCGGCGACTGCCCGGACATCATGCGCATGGTTGAGGCGCTCGCGGTCTACGAGCGCGAGCCGGACGCGGTCGAGGGCACTGCGGCGGACCTGCAGGCTGGCCTGTTCGCGCCGCAGCCGGCCGTCTTCTGCCATGTCGCCGAGGTGGACGGCGCAGGCGGCTGGGCCCTGGCTGGCATCGCGATCTGGTTCGTCACGTTCTCGACCTGGAAGGTGCGCCACGGGCTGTGGTTGGAGGACCTGTATGTCACGCCCGAGCATCGCCACCTGGGCATCGGCCGGATGCTGCTGACCGAGCTGGCCAGGGTGTGCCTGCAACGCGGCTACCCGCGGCTGGAGTGGTGGGTCCTGGACTGGAACGAGCCGGCCCATCGGTTCTACGAGACGCTCGGCGCCGTCGCCCAGGACGAGTGGACGGTGTGGCGGGTCGACGGCGAGCCGCTTGCCCGGCTGGCCCAGTGGCCCTGACCCGACAAGCTCAGGACAACTCGTCCGCCACACCCCTTGCCCGAGAGACGGTCTGCCGGGAGATCGGGTCGTAGCGCGGCACCCACACGCGCATCCACCCGGCTCCCACGAGTGAAACCACCCCGAGCGCTACGGCGGCCAGCCCAAGCGAGGCGACCGCCGCGATGGCGCTGATGAGAGCCGGGCCGAGCGCCCAGCCAGAGTCGGCCATGAGCCGCCAGCCGCCGAGGAACTGGGCCCGGCCCTCGACGGGTGCCACGTCGGCACCGAGGGTCAGCATGATCCCCGCGCTGATCCCGTTGCCCACGCCCAAGACGACGCCCACCAATGTGAACGGCCAGAACGCGTGGGTCAGCGGCAACAGGGCCATGCCCAGGCCCATGACCAGCAGGGCGGGGACCGCCACGAGCATCCGCCCGTACCGGTCCATCACCCAGCCGGCCGGGTAGAACAGCAGCATGTCCACGGCACCGGAGATGCCGAAGACCAGGCTGGTCGAGGCGGCATCCAGCCCGATGGACTGCCCCCATAGCGGCAGCATCGCCATCCGGGCCGAGCGCGCCACGGAGATGAACAGCACGCCGACCCCCAGCGTCAGCAACACCCGCCAGTGCTGGGCGAGCACCCGGAGGACCCGGTGGTCTGCGCGTTGCTGCGGATCGCGCTCGTGCTCGGCGGTGATGTCGCGGCACGCCAGCACGACGAGGAACGCCAGGGCGGAGGCCAGCAGCCCCACACCGTATGCCGCGTTCGTGCCCCAGGTGGAGACAACCGCCGCCCCGATGAACGGGCCGGTGAAGATGCCGATCCGGTGCACACCCCCGAGCGTCGACAGGGCTCGGGCGCGCAGGCTCACGTCGACGGCATCGGTGAGGAAGGCCTGACGGGCCAGCCCGAACACCGAGTTGGCCGCGCCGACGACGAGCACGGCCACTGCGAGCAGCGCCACCGTGGGCGCGAACAGGCACCCCAGCATGCCGAGCGCCACGACGCCGCAGGCGATGAGCAGGCCGAGCCGCTCCCCCGTGCGGTCGACGAGCGCGCCGGCAGGCAGGTCTCCGGCCAGCTGCCCCAGCCCGAGCAGCGCGACGACGAAGGCGGCGAGCCCGACGCTCGCTCCCAGATCGCGGGCGGAGAGGGCCATGACCGGAAGGGTGGCCCCGGTCCCCGTCGAGGCCAGGATGGTCGGCCCGTATGCCGGTACGGCGATGTCCCGCAGGCGGGTCACCGTAGGCCGGGGCACCAGGTCACTCTACGAGCAAGCCACAGCCCCCTCCTCGGGGCCATCGCGCCGACTGCGAGAATGCAGTGTGGGCCAAGAGCAGCCAGGGCGCGGGTTCGAGGGTGTGGTCGTCGGGGTCGATGGCTCCGCCCGGGATCAGGACACCATCGTTGCTGCCGCACGGGAGGCGGCCCTGCGAGGCTGGCCGCTGCTGATGGTGCATGTCGAGGAGAACGCCGCCCCGGTGCTCGAAGTCCTCGCCTGGACACCCACTGAGGGCGACAGCGCGGGGAGCGCCGTGCTGGAGAATGCCAAGATCCTGGCTGGCCGAACCGCGCCAAGCGTCGCGGTCACGACCGCGCGGCAGATCGGGCGCCCGGAGAACGCCCTGCAGGAGCTGTCCCAATCGGCCGGGCTGATCGTGGTCGGTGCCGGGCAGCGAATGGGTCCGGCTCACTTCCGCTACGGCACGGTGTCGCTCAACGTGGCGGCGCACGCCCACTGCCCGGTGCTGGTCGTCGGTGAGCCGGTGGCGAATGCGCGGAACCGGGTGGTGGTCGGCGTCGACGGGAGCAGGCAGTCAGTAAGCGCGGTTCACGTCGCCGCCGAGCAGGCGCGCCTGCGCGACGCCCGGCTGGCTCTGCATACCTCGTGGCTCATCGAGGTGGTCGACGGCCTCGTCGTGACCGAGCCAGGCTCCGAGCACTGGCGCCAGGTCGAGCAACGCTACCGGGCGATGCAGGAGCAGGTTGTCGCCGACGCGCTCGGTGCGGCTCGCGAAGGCCTGCAGATCATCCATGAGATCGTCAACGGGCCCTCGGTCGACACGCTCGTCGAGGCATCGAAGGACGCCGACCTGCTTGTCGTGGGCAACAGGGGACGCGGCGGCTTCCTCGGCAAGCTGCTCGGCTCGGTCACCATGGGCGTGCTGCAGCGGTCGCACTGCCCCGTCCTGGTCACCCGGGAGCACTGAGCATCGAGGCCGCGGCTCCCGGGTGCCGTTGGACTTGAAAGGCGGCCGCGCGACGGCATACCGTGCCTGCACACGGGAAAGGAGGTGGTCGAGTAGTGCATAGCTATTGGACTCGTGAGGTGGCTGCGCGGTAGCGCGACCGTCCCGCTCGTGTGTCCCTTGCGGGCGCACGGCCACTGACCGCCGCGGGCGATCAGTTCGGACGCGCGACGCAATTCCAGCAGTCGCTGCGGCTCGTGGGCAGGCACGCCTCGTCCAGCGTGCACGCCACGTTTTTCGGACGTGGTTCCCCACGGGCCGTTTCCTCGCCTGCACAGAGACGAACGTCAGGGTTGGCGCCGAAAGATGCGCCACGCGGCGGCGTCGTCGAGGTCGGCCGGTTCAGCGCTGACCGCCGAGAACACCAGCCGGTCGTGCAGTCGGTTGCTGCGACCGGCCCACAGCTCCACCTCATGACACCGGATCAGATAGCCGCCCCAGAACTCCGGCAGAGGCACATCGTCGGGGCGACCGCGGTCGGGGAACTCACTGGCATACCGCTCGTAGGCCGCTTCGAGCTCGGCCCGGCCGGACACCGGCTGGGACTGTTGTGACGCCCACGCACTGATGCGCGAACCCCAGGGCCGGGCGCGGAAGTACTCCGCGATCTGGGCCCTCGGCACAGCATCGGCCACGCCACGGAAGCGGATTGCCCGGAACATGGCCGGCCAGGCCAATGTCGCCGCCACCGCCGGGTTGGCCGCGATCTCGACGCTCTTGCGCGAGTTGGTGTTCGTGACGAAGCCGATGCCGCGCCGGTCGAGGAAGCGCAGCAGGACGACCCGGACGTTCGGCGCGCCGCTGGAATCGACGGTAGCGACGGCCAGGCCGGCCGGCTCCGGGACGTCGCCGGTGGCGGCCTGGCGCTGCACCGCCGCATCGAACCAGCGGCGCACCTGGGCGAGGGGCGTTGGGGCCAGCGCGGCCTCGCTCAGCCCCTCGCCCGGGTAGTCGACCCGGGCCTGGTCGATGCCGTCGGGGTCGATGCCGTCGGAGGTCA
>JBIOUP010000252.1:0-11427 GCA_044867305.1 Dermatophilaceae bacterium | reverse complement strand
GCGAGCTCGGCATACGGAGCGGCCGACGGAACGCAGATGGCGGCGAACTTCTGCGGCAACCAGGGCGGCAGCCAGCCCCACGAGAACAGGCAGCCCTACCTCACCGCCTGCTACTGCATCGCCACGGCCGGTATCTACCCCTCCCGCCCATAGGCGCCCTGGGGCGGGGCTCAACACATTCGTGCCCTACACCGGTGGACATCCGAGCGGTAACTCCATGCCGGGCCGGGTACTGCCTGGGCGCTTCAGGCCAGGGAGAGGAAGAGCCGTTCCATCTCGGCCATGTCGATGCTCACGTCCGCCTTCGAGGTGAGGCAGTCACGTAGCCCGGACGCGATGATGGCGAAGCCGGCGCGGTCGAGCGCCTTGGACACGGCCGCAAGCTGCATGACCACGTCTCGGCAGTCGCGCCCCTGCTCGATCATCCGCACGATGCCGCCGATCTGGCCCTGGGTGCGGTTGAGCCGGCGGATCACCGCCTGCATGTCCTCCTGGTCGAGCTGCATTCGCGAGTCTCCTTCAGTGCGTATGCCGGCAAGCGGGGTTGCCGCGCCGGTTCACCACGCGGGGTGGGGCTGGCGAGTGCTCGTGCCGGCCAGCCAGGTGTCGTACCCACCATCCAGATTGCGGACGTCACGGCCGGCCTGGGTGAGGAGCCGGGCCGCGACGTGGGCGCGCACACCGACGGCGCAGTGGACGATCAGCCGTCCCGGCGGGATCTCGTCCAGCCGGTGCCGCAGCTCATCGACGGGGATGTGCAGCGAGCCGGGGATGAACCCGTCCGCGCGCTCGGAGCCCGTGCGGACATCGACGATGGTCGCTCCGTCGGCCCGCGCCTCGTCGACCTCGTGCCACTGGATGGAGCGCGAGAGCGAGTCGCGCAGGTTCTCGGCGATGTAGCCGAGCATGTTGACCGGGTCCTTGGCCGCGCCGAACTGGGGGGCGTAGGCAAGCTCGAGCTCGGCCAACCCGCTGGCTGTGATGCCCGCGGTCATGGCGGTGGCGATGACGTCGATGCGCTTGTCGACGCCAGCTGGGCCGGCGCCCTGGGCTCCCAGGATCCGATCGGTCTGCGCGTCGACCAAGAGCTTGAGGCTCATCGACTGGGCGCCGGGGTAGTAGGCGGCATGGTCGCCCGGGTGGGTATGGATGAGCCGATGCGCTCGACTCGCGGCGCGCAGCCGCTTCTCGTTCCAGCCGGTGGTCGCGACCTGCAGCCCGAAGACGCTGACGATGGCGGTCCCCAGCACGGGCCGGTCCCGCCCTGGCCGCCCGACCATGGCATCGGCGGCCCTCCTCCCCTGCAGGTTGGCGGTGTTCGCGAGCGGCACGAGCGTCCCGCTGCCATCCAGTGCCTCGTGCTTCTCCACAGCGTCACCCACCGCAAAGACATGCGGGTCACTGGTTCGAAAGTGCTCGTCCACGACGATCCCGCCGCGCTCGCCGACGAGCAGGCCGGCGGCCCTGGCCAGATCGGACTCAGGTCGGACCCCAATGGCGGCAACCACGAGGTCTGCCGAGAGCTGCTCGCCGTCGTCGGTGACGACCCAGTCATCGCCGATCTCGACGACAGAGGTGCTCAACCGTAGCTGCACAGCGTTGGCGCGCAGGTGGTCATGGACCGGTGCGGCCATCTCGGGGTCGAGCGGGGCCATGACCTGGTCCGTCGCCTCGATGATCGTCGTCTCGATGCCGCGGCGAGTGAGGTTCTCGGCAAGCTCGAGACCGATGAAGCCGCCCCCCATGACCACGGCGGACGTGGCCCGGCGCGGGCCGTGGATCTCGTCGATGATCCTGTCGAGGTCCTCGACGTCGCGCAGGGTGGCGGCCCGCTCGCTCCCCGGAATGCGTGGGCGCACCGGACGAGCACCAGGCGACAGCAGGAGGGTGTCGTAGTTCAGTGCGACGTGTTCGTCGGTAGCCGTGTCCCGCACCGTGACGCTTCGCGCGGCGAGGTTGACGGCGGTGACCTCCTGGCGGACGTGGACGTCAAGAGCGAAGCGGGCGCCAAGGGACTGCGGTGTCTGCAGCAGGAGCGCAGAACGCTCCGGAATCACGCCACCGACGTGGTAAGGCAAGCCGCAGTTGGCGAAGGAGACGTGACCGCTGCGTTCCAGCACGATGATCTCCGCGCTCTCATCGAGCCTGCGCAACCGCGTCGCAGCACTCATCCCGCCGGCGACCCCGCCCACGATCACGTACCTCATGCGCCACAGCATACCCCCTGGGGTATAGTCGATCAGCAGCGGCAGCCCACCCGGCCGCCGAGGACCAAGCCGCAACAGACCAGCCCTCTCAGGAGAAGGAGACGACGAGCGATGTGCCGGCCAGTCGCATGCAGACAATGCGGGAAGACCACGTGGGCCGGCTGCGGCCGGCATGTCGATGAGGTCATGCAAGCCGTCCCGCCGGGCTCCCGATGCCCAGGGCACGAAGAAGCGCAGACCAAGCAAACAGTGCTAGGCCGGGTTCGCGCTTGGACCAGCAGGTAGGGGCTGGGGCCCGGTTCCGCCGTCCCGCATGCGCCCCGGCTAAACCGGCAGCAGTCGTCATCGGCTAACCGGATCACTGGCATACGCGGGATCTGTTTGTCGCAACGCCGAGACCTTGCTTCACTGCAAGCACACCCTGGTCGCCATGACAGGCCCCCGCGGCAACCCCGGCAGGTATGCCGGGTGTCCCGCGCCGGGCACACGGCATACCAGGATCGCCAGCCCACCGGGACGGACACTGCTATGAACGCATACCCCCACCTGCTGAGCCCCCTCACGGTGGGCACGCACACCCTGCGCAACCGGGTTGAGGCCGCGCCCACGATCTTCGTGTCACTGGTGCAGCTGCCGCACCTGCGCGAGCGCGCGATGCGGATGGTCGAGGACCGGGCCCGAGGCGGCGCCGCCATGGTGGTCACCGGCGAGATCACCGTGAACTTCACCGACTCGATGCGCCCGATCGTCGATGACGGCGCGCTCATCGAGCTGCCGGTCGACTACCTCGACACGGATACCGAGCATGCGCGGACCTTCGGCGAGATGGCCACCCGGATCAAGCGCCACGGCGCCCTCGCCATCGCCGAGCTGTCGCACCTGGGCCAGGAGAAGCCGCTGCTGGCGGACGGCCATCACCCCGTGGGGCCGGTGAGCTACGTCCGCAACGACGGGGTGCGCGTCGACGGGCTCGACGAGGCTGGGATGGCCCGCATCTGCCGGGAGTTCGCCGACGCCGCCGAGTACTTCGCGGCCATCGGCTTCGACGGCGTGATGGTCCACCACGGCCACGGCTGGCTGGCGGGACAGTTCTTCAACCCGCGGGTGAACACCCGCACGGACCAGTACGGCGGCAGCGCCGAGAACCGAGCGCGCTTTCCTCGGGACATCCTCGAAGCGGTCCGGGATCGCTGCGGCGCTGACCTGCTCATGGAGGTACGGGTGAGCGGGCGGGAGAACATCCCCGGCGGCATCACCGTGGAGGAGAACATCGAGGTATGCCGTGCGCTCGACGGGCGCGGGCTGGTCGACCTGTTCCACGTCTCGGCCGGGCACTACTACAGCCCGGCGCGGTCGCGGGAGTTCTCGACCGTGTTCAGCCCGAACGGGCTCAACGCGGACGCCGCCGCGGCGCTCAAGGCCGTCGTGTCCGTGCCGGTCAACGTCGTCGGTGGCATCACCACGCCTGAGCTGGCCGAGCAGATCATCGCCGAGGGCCAAGCCGACCTGGTCGCGTTGGGACGGCAGATGATCGCCGACCCGGCGTTCGTCGTGAAGGCCGCCACCGGCGAGCGCGACCGCATCCGGCAGTGCATCCGGTGCACGGTCTGCTACCCCGGCCCGATCGGCGAGCACGAGACCGACCCGCCGGGGCGGAGCTACTCCAGGCTCGGGTCCTGCACGGTGAACCCCTACAGCGTCAACGTGTTCTCGCACCACACGGTCATGCCCGAGCAGATGCCTGCCCCTCGGGGCTCACGTCGAGTGCTCGTCGTCGGCGGCGGACCGGGCGGCATGCAGGCCGCCATCGACGCGCACGACCGCGGCCATCGGGTGACCCTTGTCGATGAAGGCGACCGGCTCGGCGGCACCTTGAAGATCTGCGACACCGACTCGATCAAGACCGAGCTGCTGGCCTTCCGCGACCTGCTCATCCGCGAGGTCGGGCGCCGTGACATCGAGGTGCGTCTGCACGAGCACGTGACCCCGGAGTTCGTCCGCGACTTCGCCCCCGAGGCGATGGTCGTGGCCATCGGCGCGACACCCCTCATGCCCCCGATTCCCGGTATCGACGGCGCAGTCCCCGGAGTGCAGACCTACTTCGTTGACCCATCGACGATCGGCGAGCGCCTGGTGATGCTCGGCGGAGGCCTCGTCGGCTCCGAGGCGGGACTCGAGTGGTCCTTGCACGGCCGGGACGTGACCGTCGTCGAGCAGCAGCAGCGAGTCGTCCCGGAGTTTCTCGGCATCCACCGCACCGCCTTGCTCGACGAGATGACCAGCCACGGTGTGCGCACCCTGGTGGACACCACGGCGGTGCAGGTGCGCCCGGACGGCGTCGTGGTTCAAGGACCAAGCGGCGAGCAGACCCTCCCGGCCGACACCGTCGTCGTAGGGCTCGGCTCTCGAGCCCGCTCTGCCGAGGCGCAGCAGCTCCAGCAGGCGGCAGGTGACATCCCGGTCTTCGTCATCGGTGACGCCAAGTCAGCAGCCCGGGTCGGGGAGGCGGTGACCCAGGGTTACGTCGCCGCCATGTCGATCGTCTGACTCAGGCCGCGGCTGGGGGCGCACGCGCGGACTGGTGGATTAGCCAGTCGCCGTCGCCGAGCAGTTGGACAAATCGCCCGCTCTTGGCACGGAAGTAGCGCTCCCGACCCTCTGTAGAGGGTCGGGAGCGACGTCCACGTGCGATGAGCCAGCCCAAGGTGCTCTGAGCCGTGGTGGTCGGCGCCCGGCATACCTGTCGTGCGGTATGCCGGGCGGGCGACGGCTGGTCGGTCAGCCCTTGGCGCTCTCCGGTAGTGCGAGGTTGCCGCGGTACTTGGGGTTGAGGCCGAGCAGCTTGTTGACCGACATCATCTCCGAGTGCGAGTGGCTGTCGCAGAAGCAGCCGAACATCTCGGTGCCGAACGTCATGTCCAGGTCGTCGACGATGCGTTGCTTCCAGCCGCGCCGCATGACCTGGGTCGCGAGCCGCCGGACGGTGCGGTTCTGGCGCATGAGCAGGTCGGCGATCTCGTACGCGCGAGCCATCAGCCGCTCGCGGGGGACCACCTCCGTCACCAGGCCGAACTGCAGGGCCTGCTGCGGCGTCATCGGCTCGCCCGTCATGAGGTACCACACGGCCTGCCGGTAGGGCATGAGCTGGAAAAAGCAGCTGTGGATGCCGTCGCCGGGCACGTTGCCCACCAGCATGTGTGGGTCGAGGATCGTGATGTCGTCGGCCATGATCACGAAGTCGCAGCACAGGGCCAGCTCGGTGTGGCCGCCGGAGCCACTGAGCACGCCGAGGGTGGGGACCTCGACGTCCTGGATCTGGGCGATGATCATCCGGCGGCCGTCGACGAACATGTGGTCGTAGCGGGTACCCGCGGGGTCGGACTTCTCCGGCAACCAGCTCTCGGCCTCGAAGTCGGTGACCCAGACGTCCTCGGTCGCGGTGAAGATGATCATCTCCGTGTCACGGTCGGTGCCCAGCATTCGCCACATCTTGCCGATCGCGTCGTGCAGCTCCATCGACCAGATGAGCGGGCCGCCGTTGCAGTGCATCGTCACGGTCACCACGCCGTCGTCGCGGCGCTCCATGAGGAAGTGCTCGGCGAACATCTCCTTGATCTGCTCGAAGGTTGGCCACTTCACGAAGTCGGTGTTCATTTGCGATCCTCTCAGCGGATGTGCTTCGCGACCGCCCGACGGTGAGTGGGCGCGAAGGCCTTCACGTCGGCGAATGTATGCCGGTGTCACAGGCCGTGCCCAATAGCCATCGCAGATGGGTGGCATGGGATTCTGCCGGCCGCCGATCCGGATCAGGAAGCGAGTGCGCGCCTCAGCCTCGGACGAGCTCGGCGAGCCGGGTGAGCGCGGCGATGCCTGGATACCCGGTGCCGTCTGCGTCGAGCATGGTGGGCACCACGCCATGCGAAAGCGTGAGCCACTGGGCGCGCCATTCCCCAACGAGCTCGTGGCCCGCAGCTGAAGGGCCGTGGCCCTCCCAGGTCATCGGGCCGGCCACGTCAGCAAGGACGCGCATTACCTCGGCGGCCTCGCTGAGGTTGCGATGCTCCACCCAGATCGCATCGAACAAGCGAACCCGAACCGCGCGCTCCAGCCCCGTCCCGAGCGCCCCGGCATACGCGGTCACCGCCGCCTCGGTGTTGCTCGTCATGGGCGGAGCAGCAGCTGCTGGGTGTTCGCCGGCGAGTGCCAACTGCGCCACGTCGTCGAGTTCCTGGCGCCAGCGGGGCAGCTCTGGCTCGGTGGGGACCCCGGATCCTGGCAGCGAGCGGTCGTGCTCGACTGCTCGCCACTGCACGACGGCCAGCCCGCGGTCGGCCAGAGTGTCCACCCGCTGGCTGGCCAGGTAGGAGTAGGGGCAGTTGAAGTCGCCGTAGACGGTCAACCGACGCTGGGCAGAACCGGTCGGCTCGGCGCGCGCATCGGGTGCGCTCGTTGGGTAGTCCACCTGGGTCCACGCTTTCCCTCAAGGGCCGCCAAGGCGCCACTCTGCGCGAGGGTAGCCGGTGCCCGAATCGGCGAGCCCGGCTTAGGGTGGACCTGGCGAAGGGAGGATCATGTGCAGCTACTGCGGGTGCCGGTCGATCAAGCCCATCGGTGATCTGTCTGCGGAACACGTCGAGATCCAGAACCTCTGCGGAGAGGTCCGCCGGGCCGCGTTGAGCGGCGACTACCAGCTGGCCGGCGATCGGCTGGTCCAGCTGACTGAGGTGCTCCACGAGCATGACGCCGTGGAGGAGCTGAGCATCTACCCTGCGATGGCACGGCATACCGAGTATCGAGACAAGGTCGACCACCTCTTCGACGAGCACGACGAGCTGGACTCGACCCTCGACCAGGCCCTGGCAACGATTCGCAAGCAGGGGCCCGAGCAGGTCGAGTGGCACCGGGTCATCGCCGAGTTCGAGACGCTGCTGGAGCACATCCAACACGAGGAGAACGGCCTGTTCCCGGCAGCTGCGATCGCCTTGGAGACCACGGATTGGGAGCAGGCCGAAGTGGTCCGCGCCCAGCACCGCCAGGCGCCACCGCAGCCGCCGCCGTCCTAGCGGCAGCTCTGTGCTGTAAGTCGAGCATCAACCAAAAGCCGGGCTCGCCTCCAGGAGCCTCGGACCGCTGGAGCCGATCGACCGTCGTAAAGTTTGCCTAGGCCAGGAGCCAGTTGCCCAGCGTGTGCGCAAGACCGGACGGGAGTCCCCGCGATGGAACGAGCTGCCGCCCGGTTTGCGGCCCTCGCCCGCGAGTTGAGCAGCTACGGGGATCGCGCTGCAACCGTCCAGGTCATCGCCGAACGCGCCATCGAGACCCTGGGCTGCACGTGGGCCGGCATCGCCAGAGCGGCCGCACACGCGTACACCTTCGAGGCCATGACGTCCGGCGGGGTGCTCGAGCAGGTGGAGCGGATCGCCCGGGACACCGGTGAGGGCCCGATCCTTACCGCCCTCGACGAGGAAAGCACCGTGTTGGTTCACGACCTGGCAAGCGAGGGGCGGTGGCCGAAATACTGCGCACAGGTCTGCCAGCACACCCCGGTCCGGGCTGCGTTGGTGTTCCACCTCCAGCTGGAGGGCCAGTCGCTGGGCGCTCTCGCGTTCTTCGACGAGCATCCGGGCTGGTTCACCGAGGACCGAGTCGAGCTTGCCTCGGTGTTCGCCGAGCACGCGACCGTGGCCCTGGCCAAGGCGGCAAACCATGAGCACGCCGCGAACCTGGCGGTGGCGTTGCAGTCCAGCCGCGTCATCGCAGAGGCAATCGGAATCCTGATGTCGACCTACAAGCTCGATGAGCAAGCAGCCTTCGACATGCTGCGACAGGTATCGCAGCACACGAACCGCAAGGTGCGCGACGTCGCCGAGCACGTCACAGTCACCGGTGCGCTGCCCGATCATGCAGCTACCCCAGCGGAGCGAGCTCATGACGCCGGTTGACCCGGACGAGCTGACGGCCGAGGTGCGGCGGATCCTCAATCGGCGCCCAGCCGTGGGCCTGGCAGTGGGGGTGGTCCGGCATGGCACCCTGACGTTCTTCCATGCCCACGGCGAGGCCGACATCGCGTCACACACGCCGATCAGCGAGGAGACGGTGTTCCGGGTCGCGTCGATCACCAAGACCTTCACGGCGATCGCTCTCATGCAGCTGTGGGAGCGGGGCTTGGTCGACCTCGACGCCCCGGCCAACAGCTACTTACGGGCCTTCCAGCTGATCCCAGACAAGGCCGGCCACCGGCCGGCCACTGTGCGCCATCTGCTCACCCATACCTCGGGAGTCAGCGAACAGCTGTCCGCCCTCGGGCTGCTGCGGCCGGACTTCGGTGAGACTGTCAAGACAGGTCAGCCACTACCCACGCTCGCCGCCTACTACAAGAAGGGGTTACGCCTCCACGCCGAGCCGGGCACAAGGTTTCGCTACACCGACCACGGCATCGCCGCGCTCGGGCAGATCGTCGAGGACGTGAGTGGTCAACCGCTCGCCGGCTACCTGCGCGAGCACGTCTTCCAGACTCTGGGCATGACGAGCACCGAGCTGGTCCGCTCCGACGCAGTGAAGGCCAGGCTGGCAACTGGTTACCGGCTGGGCTCGCGCGGGCCGCGCGCAGTCGGCGAGCGCGACGTCGTGACCGCCGCAGCCGGAGCGGCCTACTCCACTGCGTCAGACATGGCGCGATACCTCGCCGCGCTTCTGGGTGGCGGTGGCAACGAGCACGGGTCGGTGCTCAAACCCGCGACGCTCGCGATGATGTTCGAAGCGCACTACCAGCCGGATCCCCGGATGCCGGGCATGGGCCTGGGCTTCTTCCGCGTCAACGCCGGCGGGCATCTCGTCGTCGAGCACCAGGGCATCCTGCCGGGCTTCGACTCGCAGATCTTGGCCGCTCCCAACGACGGGGTCGGTGTCATGGCGTTCACCAACGGTGCCAGGGGAGCAATGTTGTGGCTGCCCACCGAGGCAGGGAGACTGCTGGACACTCTGCTCGGCGTGCCAACGCAGGGCATCCGCTCCGACGTCGCCCAGCGGCCCGACGTCTGGTCAGAGATCTGCGGGTGGTACTCCCTTCCCGGCCCCATGGCGGAGGCCCGGACTCGCTCCATAATCGGCGCTGGGGTCGAGGTCTTCGTCCGCAGCGGCGTGCTCACCCTCCGGGCGCTGAGCCCGATACCGTTGCTGTACCACGGATTTGCCCTGCATCCCGACGACGCCAAGGACCCCTACGCATTCCGCATCGACCTGTCCCGATACGGGGTCGGCAGCATCCGTGTCGTCTTCGGACGCGAACCCGAGACCGGGACGATGCTCGTCCACCTCGACGTCATGCCGCTGACCGCCCGCAAGCAGCCCGCACGGACCAACCCGAGACGGTGGGCACAGGGTGTGGCCGCGCTCGCCGCTACGTCGCTGGTCGCCCGCGCCTGGCGCACGAGACCGGCGGGCCGGCCACCACCATCGAGTGCCGCGTAACCGCACGACTCTGCAGTCGGCGCGTCCCGCAACTCCTTGAGTTTGCGTGCACTCCACGACGCATCATGGAGCCGGCGACGACTCCATGACCTGGTGGCTACTGCTGCCGCGCGCGGACGAGCTCCTCGACCGACTTGGGCAGGGTGGTCTCGAAGTCCAGCAGCTTGGCCCAAGTCGGCGCGATGCTGATCCGGCTCATCTGCTCGTACAACCCGCGGACGCTGGCCAGCCACCCGTCGAACTGCTCGGCCGGCACGACCTTCCTCGCCGCGGTGACGTAGTCGTCCGGCACTCCCTCGACGAGCTCCACCCTCGCTTCGCCTCGGACCAGCAGCGCATGTGGCGGGAACCCCTCGGTGTCGATGGTGACCGCCACCTTCGGGTTCGCTTGCAGGGCAGCCACCTTCGCCGAAGTGGGGACAGTGCACACGATCATCTCGGTGCCGTTCCACAGAAAGCCGACCGGCACGACTCGAGGCGCTGCGTCCAGACCGACGTAGGCCAGTCGGGCCGGTATCGAGGACTGCATCAGCTCCTGCGACAGGGGCTTGTTCAACACCTCGTGAACAGACTCACGCATTGGCGACCCTTCTCGATAGGCGACCCGGCCGGCATACCACCACTCCAGCCGAAATCGTGCCTGTTGGTATGCCGTCGCTCAAGTTCCGGCTCGCCCCAGTGCTCGTCGAGAAGAACGGGGACGGGAGCCATCGCCGCCCCGCTCCTGGCGAGGGCGTTGGTGACCTGGATCAGTAGCGACGTCATTCGTCGCGGGGCTCGAACCGGCATGGGTCCTCCTTCGTGCGGTTGCCGTTCCACGCTGGGCCAGCCGGGCAGCGCAACCTTGATGACGGCCTGGAGATCGCGTGGAGATCGCGTGGCCGTCTCATGTGGCAGGCTCGCTGCATGGGTCTCGCGTTCGCTGACCTGGAGCTCGACCTCGGGGCGTTCGAGCTGCGACGCGCGGGCCGGCGAGTCCCGATCGAGCCGCAGGCCTTCGACGTGCTGGTCTATCTCGCCGAGCATCGCGATCGGGTGGTCAGCAAGGAAGAGCTGATGGACCGCATCTGGGGCGGTCGTTTCGTCAGCGAGTCCGCGGTGACCAGCCGAATCAAGCAGGTCCGCCGTGCCGTCGGCGACGACGGCCAGCGCCAGTCGGTGATCTCGACGGTGCATGGGCGCGGCTACCGGTTCGTGGCCCCGATCCAAGAGCAGCCACGGCCTCGGGGCGGCGACCGGGTGAGCAACCCGACGGGTCCGGCATCGTCATCCGGCCTCGCTCGCCAGGTGACCGGCATACGGTCGCCCCACCATCGCGTGCCAAGGGTCGGCCGCGTCTCAGAGCGAGCTGCCCTGCGCCAGCGCCTCGATGCGGCCCGGGAAGGACGCGGCCGGCTGGTGCTGATCAGCGGGGAGCCGGGGATCGGCAAGACCGAGCTGGTCAGCGACCTCATGGAGTATGCCGGTTCCGTGGGCGCCGCGGTGCTCACCGGCCGCGCCGTGGCCAGCGGCGGCACGTACCGGCCGTTCGCCGAGGCCTTGGCCGGTCCGTGGCGCAGTGGACTGATCACCGAGTCGGGCGCACTGGCGCCGTTTCGGGCCGCCCTGGCCCGGCTGCTGCCCGGCTGGACGACGCCGCTGCCATCGGTGAGTGACGTCGACCCGGTCGTCCTGCTCGGGGAAGGCATCGCACAGGTCCTGCTCGGTCTGCAGGCTCCCGTGCGGTTGCTCGCCCTGGAGGACCTGCACC
>JBIOUP010000251.1:0-8876 GCA_044867305.1 Dermatophilaceae bacterium | reverse complement strand
CGCTGCCGGGGTCGTATGCCGGGCGCGGTTAGAGCGACCGGCGAATAGGCGATGCAACGCCTTGTGGCCGGCATACAAATACACTGCATTGATGACCGCCCCCGAGCGCCGCCGACCCAGCGCCGCGACCCGCCAGGCGATGGAGCGGCACGCGGGGGCGCTGTCCCAGGCCGCGATCCGGCGGATCGAGAGCAGCCACGAGTGGTATCGCGCCCTACCCGCCGACGTGCGCTCGTGGATCGGCCTGGTCTCGCAGGCCGGGATCGCGGCCTTCGTCTCGTGGCTGCAGGACGAGCAGGGCCGACAGCCGGTTGCCGCCAACGTTTTCGGCACCGCCCCGCGTGAGCTGACGTCGGCCATCAGCCTGCAGCACACGCTCGACCTCATCCGATCGGTCGTCGACACCGTCGAAGACGAGGTGGATCACGTCGCCGCACACGATCCCGAGCGGTTCCTGCTTCGTGAAGCCGTCCTTCGTTACTCCCGCGAGATCGCTTTCGGGGCCGCGGAAATCTACGCCCGAGCCGCCGAGTCGCGAGGCAAGTGGGACGCACGGCTGGAGGCACTGGTTGTCGACGCCGTGCTCCGCGGCGAAGCCGACGACTCGATGCAGTCGCGGGCGACGGCGCTTGGCTGGGGCTCGGTATCGGACGTCACCGTTGCGGCCGGGCAAACTCCTTCCGGCAGTAGGACCTTCGCCGCCGACTCATTCCGCCGCACGGCTGAGCGGCTTGGTGTCGAAGCGCTCACGGCGGTGCAGGGCCGGCGCCTGGTCATCGTGGTCGGAGGCTCGACGGCGCCGTTCGACATCGTCACCAAGATGGCCGACGACTTCGGCGATGGGCCGATCGTCGTCGGGCCGACGGTTCCCCATCTGTTCGCAGCGGGCCGGTCCGCGCGGGCGGCGCTCAACGGGCTGTCGGCGGCCATCGCCTGGCCCGAAGCTCCTCGGCCGGTGCCCGCCGACGAGCTGCTGCCCGAGCGGGTGCTCATCGGAGACGAGCGCGCCCGCCGGCTCCTCGTCGAGCGCATCGCGACTCCGCTGCGCGCCAACCCCGCTCTTGCGCAGACCAGCTCGGTGTTCTTGGACACCGGCGGCCTGGAAGCCGCCGCCCGGTTGCTCTTCGTGCACCCCAACACCGTGCGCTACCGGCTGGGCCGGATCAGCGAGCTCACGGGGTACGACCTCACGCACCCCCGCGACGCGTATGCCGTGCGGCTCGCCCTAGCCCTCGGGCACCTCTCGCGCCCGGAACCGGCCGCCTGGCGCGGCGGGCTCGAAGCCTGACGCGGCGCCAAGCCTTTGGAGGTAACCTCCAAAATCTGCCACGACGACTTGGTGGGTTTCCGAGTCACGATTTGGTCACGGAGACCTGTCACAGTGGACGGGTGCTTGCCATTGCCTGCCCGGGCCAGGGCGCCCAGGCCCCCGGGTTCCTCAACCCGTGGCTGGAGCTGCCCGGCTTCCACGACCGGATGGCCTGGCTGGCGACGGTCACCGGAGTCGACCTGATTGCCCACGGCACGGTCTCGGACGCCGACACGATCCGAGACACGGCGGTGGCCCAGCCCCTCATCGTGGGGTCGGGACTGGTCGCCCTGCTGGCGCTGTTCGCCCATCCGTCCGAAGGCTTCCGGCAAGTGAGCGTCGGTGCCGGCCACTCGGTCGGCGAGATCACCGCTGCCGCCGCCGTCGGCGTGCTCAGCGCCGAGCAGGCCATGGTCTTCGTCCGCGAGCGCGGCCGCGCCATGGCAGATGCGGCGGCGCTTGCGTCCACCGGAATGTCAGCGATCCTCGGCGGAGAGCTGGACGAGGTCATGGCCCGGATTTCGGCCTGTGGCCTCACCCCAGCCAACGTCAATGGCGTCGGCCAGGTCGTGGCCGCCGGGACCAAGGACCAACTAGCGACGCTCGCGGCGGACCCGCCCCCCAAGGCCCGGGTGGTGCCGCTCGAGGTGGCGGGTGCCTTCCACACCGAGCACATGGCCCCTGCTGTCGAGATGCTCGCGGCATACGCGAGAGCCATCTCCGTCCACGATGCGCGCACCAGGCTGGTGTCCAACCAGGACGGCGAGCTGATCGAGTCGGGCCAAGACGTGCTGTCGCGGCTGGTGTCGCAGGTGCGCAGCCCGGTGCGTTGGGACCTGTGCATGCAGAAGCTGGTAGCCCTTGGCGTCACCGGGTTCATCGAGGTGCCCCCGGCCGGCACGCTCGCCGGGCTGGCCAAGCGAGCTCTGAAGGGCGTGGAGATCCTCGCGCTCAAGACCCCAGACGACTTGGAGGCAGCGTTGCGGATGGTCAAGGAGCACGGTGAAGCCCGCGAAGCCGTGGAGGCAGCCGGATGAGCACCCCGGTCGGGCGGCGGCCGAAGGGCACCGGCCAGATCCGCAGCGCGTCGGGCCCGCCCTACGCTCGAATCTGGAGCGTCGGCAGCTACCGGCCGCAGCGCATCGTGCCCAACTCCGAGATCCTCGAAGACATCGACTCGTCCGAGGAATGGATCCAGGAGCGCTCGGGCATCCTCTCCCGGCGGATTGCCGGTCCCCACGAGGGCGTCATCGACATGTCGGAATGGGCCGCGCGTGACGCCATCGCCAACGCCGGGCTGGAGCCCAGCCAGATCGACACGGTGATCCTCTCCACGGTGACCCACCCCTACCAAACCCCGGCAGCCGCCCCGATCGTCGCCGACCGGCTGGGCCTGCGCTGCGCCGCCTTCGACATCAACGCCGCCTGCGCCGGCTACTGCTACGCCGTCTCGATGGCGGGTGACCTGGTCCGTGGCGGCACGTCGACGTACGTACTCGTCATCGGCGTGGAGAAGCTGTCGGACTTCACCGACAAACGCGACCGTGGCACGGCGTTCATCTTCGCCGATGGAGCCGGCGCGGCTGTGGTCGGACCAAGCGACGTCCCGGCGATCGGCCCGACCGTCTGGGGCTCGGACGGCTCGCAATGGGAGACCATCAAGCAGAACGAGTCGTGGCTGCAGGTACGCGACGAGAACCTCCGGTTCCCGACCATCGGCATGGCCGGTCAGTCGGTGTTCCGCTGGGCCGTGTGGGGCATGGCGCCGGTCGCGCGCAAGGCGATCGATTCCGCGGGCATCACCGCTGAGGACCTCGACGCGTTCATCCCGCACCAGGCCAACATGCGCATCATCGACGCGATGGTCAAGCAGCTCAAGCTGCCCCGGGACATCCCGGTGGCTCGGGACATCGCCGAAACCGCCAATACGAGCGCAGCATCCATCCCGCTCGCCACAGAGCGCATGTTGCGTGAGAAGGAGGCTCCCAGCGGCGGGCTGGCCCTGCAGATCGGGTTCGGCGCAGGCCTGGTGTATGCCGCGCAGGTGGTCGTCCTGCCCTGAAACCGCCCGCGCCTCGACGGGTTCTTCGAGGCACCACGACGAGCTGGACACAGGAGAGAACGCGATGGCGCAGAGTGAGCAGGAGATCCTCGATGGTCTTGCCGAGATCGTCAACGAGGAGACTGGGATCGAGACCGAGTCGGTCGAGCTGGACAAGTCCTTCACCGAGGACCTCGACATCGACTCGCTCTCGATGATGACGATCGTCGTCAACGCGGAGGAGAAGTTCGAGGTGCGCATCCCCGATGAGGACGTGAAGAACCTCAAGACCGTCCGCGACGCCGTGTCTTACATCGCGAGCGCCCAGTCGTGACGTCCCGCAACAACACCCGGGTCGTCGTCACCGGCCTCGGCGCGACGACGCCCGTCGGCGGCACCGTCCCGCAGACGTGGGAGGCGGTCCTCGACGGACGCTCGGGCGCGCGGACGCTGGACTTCGACTGGGTGAGCACCTACAACCTGCCCGTCACCTTCGCCGCGCCGATCCACACCCCCCCGGACCAGGTGCTCGCGAAGGTCGAGACCCGACGCCTCGACCCGTCGTCCCAGTACGCCCTGGTCGCGGCGCGTGAGGCTTGGGCCGACGCGGGCGCCCCGCAGGTCGAACCCGAGCGAGTCGCCGTGGCTCTGGGTTCGGGGATCGGTGGCGTCTGGACCCTCCTGGACCAGTGGGACACCCTGCGCGAGAAGGGCCCCCGGCGCGTCTACCCGCTAGCGGTGCCGATGCTCATGCCGAACGGGCCGGCGGCAGCCGTCTCACTCGAGCTGAGCGCTCGGGCCGGCGCGCACACCCCGGTGAGCGCGTGCGCCTCGGGCGCCGAGGCGATGGGGTATGCCGTGTCGATGATCCGCACCGGCCGGGCCGACATCGTGGTGGCTGGCGGCACGGAGGCGGCCATCCACGCCCTGCCGATCGCCGGCTTTGCCGCGATGCAGGCGTTGTCGACCCGTAACCACGACCCGCAGGGGGCGTCGCGGCCCTATGACACGGCCCGCGACGGGTTCGTGCTCGGGGAGGGCTCAGCGGTCATCGTCCTGGAGTCCGAAGCGCATGCCAAGGCCCGCGGCGCACGGGTTTACGCCGAGCTGGCCGGCGTCGGCATGTCCGCCGACGCACACCACATCACCGCACCGGAGCCCGCCGGGGAAGGCGCCGCCCGGGCCATGGTGGAGGCGGTCGCAGCCGCGGAAGCCAGCCCTGCGGACGTCGCCCACATCAACGCGCACGCCACCTCGACCCCCGTGGGCGACGTCGCGGAGGCCAACGCGATCCGGCGAGCCTTCAAGGGCGACGCCGACGGTATGCCGGTCAGCGCCACGAAGTCGATGACCGGGCACCTGCTCGGTGCTGCCGGTGCGCTGGAGGCGGTGTTCACCATTCTCGCCGTGCACCACCGGCTCGCCCCGGCGAGCATCAACGTCGAGCACCTCGACCCCGACGTCGACCTCGACGTGGTCCGCGACGAGCACCGCAAGCTGCCGCAGGGCGACATCCTCGCGCTGGACAACTCCTTCGGGTTCGGTGGCCACAACGTGGCCCTGGCCTTCCGCAGCGTCTGAGCACCGCTCAGCCGCCGGGGTTGCTGTCTGGCCGCCGTCGCGCCGTGCAGACCTCCCAGGTGGCTCCCCTCGCTGGCCTGCCCGAGTGGAGGCTCGTGGTTGCATCCCGGCCGCTGTGGCAACCGTTGGGCTACGTTCGCGGAGCGCTCTGCGTCGGGTTCGCTCGCGCTCACCCCACCTTGTGCAACCAGCGGACGGGAGCCCCCTCACCGGCATACCGGAACGGATCGAGCTCGCGATCCCACGGTGCGCCAAGGAGCGCGTCAATGGCTGCGCCGAGGGCCGCGTTGTCACCGCGGTGTGCCTCGAAGGCCGAGCGCAGCCGGTCCTCGTTAATAACCGCGTCGCCGGCCGCGCTGGTCCACGTGTGATGAATGCCAAGGCTCGGGGTGAACGACCAGCGCGAGCCGTCGAGGCCAGGCGAGGGCTCTTCGGTCACCTCGAAGCGCACATTCGCGCAGCCGCGAAGGGCACTGGCCAGGCGCGCACCCGTGCCGGGCTCGCCAGTCCACGACAGCTCGGTACGCACGAGCTTGGCGCCTGCCGGCTGAGGGGTCCAGTCCAGATGCACCGGCCGATCCAGGGCAGCCTCAAGCGCCCAGGTGAGGTGCGGGCACAACGCAGTCGGGGCCGAGTGAACGAACACGACCCCACGCGTCGTTGCCCGTGACGCGGTGGCAGACATCCGGACCTCCTGGTGTGCAAGGGACGTCTTCCCCAACGTTCTTGCTCCAGGCGAGCGCATGTCACGCCAGACCCATTGTGCCCCATCAGCCTCGGCAGCACCACTGCGCCGGCCACCACTGGCTCGTGGTGGCCGGCGCAGCCGGCTGGGAGCAGCGTCAGCTGGTGGCGGTGGTCGTCGGGCTCTGTGTCGGCTTGGCGCTCCGCTGCGGCTTCGTCGCGTGCTCCTGCGTCCCGGTAACCGTGAAGTTGGAATCCAAGGTGAGCGTGATGCGGGTGCCATCGGTGCGGCGCATGGCAACCCGGTAGCCGCCGTCGTCGGCCTTGACCGCCCGCAGCAGTACCGCGCTCGGCTCCTTGGTTACGGCCGCCTGCACGGCTTTCACCGCGGCGTCGCCCGAGAGGCCTCGGCTTGCGGCGACGCCGGGGCGATGGCGTCCGCCCTGCGCTTGGGCACCTGGGCTGCTGGTGGCGCTGGCACTTGGGTTCGCTGTGGTTGACGCCTGGTTGTTCGCGTTGGCGAGGGCTGCGCCCCCGACGCCGATGCCCACCGCGGTCACGGCGGCCGCGCCGGAGACCAGCAGGGTCTTTGGCTTCATTCGCATGCTCCTTGAGGTGTGTCTCGGCTCACAATCCTCAGCGGCGAATGTCAAGAGCCCGTTCGGTCGGGCTGTCAAACCCCTATGAGTGCGCCCCCTGGCCGGCGCCAGCTGTCAGGACAAGATCGTCGTGCGCGCCGGCCGTCACGGCGAGGCGGAGCGGTTCAGTTCGTCAATGTCGCGGGCGCCCGCGGCGCCGGTGTCTCAGCCTGGCCGCCTTGCGAGCTCTCGACGGGCTCGACACTGGGAGCACCGGGGTGCTCCATCGCGCCAATATGCGTGACCGAGGCGAGCGGCTCCTCCTTCGCCGCGGCCAGGGCGGCGCCACCGATGCCGAGCCCCGCCGCGGCGGCCATGGCCGCCCCTGCTGTTCTGATCGGTCTCCATCGCATGGCCGTTGCTCCTTGGCTGAGTGGTACCTGAGCCCTACAGTGGCGCGCCCATTTGTGCGGTCGGTGGCAGGTAGCGAAGAGCGCACTGTGAGCGTGGGCCCCGTTAGCCGGGTAGGCTCGCCGACGCAGTCGTGGTCCGGTATGCCGTTCGCACCGGGCCCGGCGCCGCTGCCGGGGCGGTAGCTCAGCCGGTCAGAGCTGCGGACTCATAATCCGTCGGTCGTGGGTTCAAGTCCCACCCGCCCCACCCATCTGTCCTTCAGTCTTGTGCTCCTCCACAGCGAGCGGTCACTCGAAAGCGGACGGCTGTCCGCGTCTGGTCTGCACCACGGATGCACCCTTGGGATCATCTCGACCACCGACGCCCCCAAGCCCGACCGCGTACGTGGACCCAAGTCGCGCGGCGGCAGGGATGATTTCGTCCCATCGTGCTGTCCGCGGAGCTGGCCACTGGCAGCCCATTGGACAGCTACGTCAACGCGGCGCGAGGACGACGCCGACCAAGCGCTGCTCCGCCGGGTGCCCGGGCTGGCATCCGTCCCGGGACTGCCAGCTGCGAACGGTGGCTGACCAGGGTTCGCTCCTGGGGCCGAAAGCCAGAGTTTGCTGTCTGCGACCAGAGCCTGGAGCGAGGACCTGTTCGCCCGTATCGGGCATTGCCGTGTTGCCTAGCGCCATAGCAGGGCCGCGTTCGAGCAGCATGGTGAAACGCCGGATGGTTCGCCGATACTCTCGCGGGCGTGGTGTCGAAGCTCAGCGAGGCGGTCCTGCCGCTGATCCGGACTCGCGCGGATCTGCACCGGTGGAGCGTCGCGAACGCCCACGGCGCGCACCTGCACGACGCCGTCGCGATCCTCGAGGCGGCCGCTGGGACCGAGGACCCCCCGGTCGTCCTGGCGGTGACGCAGCAGGCGATCGCTTCGGCGCTCAAGGTGGTCATGCGTGCCGACGACTCCAGCGGAATCATCGGGGGTGCATGCCGCCTGCTGCTGCAGCTGCATCCCAAGGTCGCAGCTCGGGCCAACCCACCGGCCAACAAGCTCGTCGACTGGATGATGACGTTCCAGTTCGACAACGAGTGCGACTTCTTCCACCTCGACCCGGTCGCCTACGCGCCGGCGCTCGGCGAGATCGGCACGGCCTCATACCGAAAGCGCTTGGCCGAGGTCGAGCAGCGCCTGGCACCCAGACCGCCAGAAGACCGGAGGTGGTCCTCGCCGCACTCGCGCGAGTGGTTCACCCTGGACTGGAACGCCCGGCGCCTGGCGGTCCTGGACCGAGACGTCAAGGCGATCATCCGCACCCACGCACGCGACCGCAAGGTCGCCGCCTGGCTGCAGGACACTGCCGAGGCGCTGGAAGAGATCGGCCAGATCGACCTGGCCATCGACTGGGCACGCGAGGCCACCGACTTCGACGGCGGGCATCAGTCCCAGCGTGCCGGCGACTACTGGTGCACGCTGCTGGCGCAGCACCGACCAAGCCAGCTGCTCGACGCCCGGATCAGCGTGTTCCGACGGTGGCCCTCATCGTCCACCGCGGCGCACCTGTATCGGGACGCCGCAGAAGCGTGGCCGGAGTATCGCGACGAAGTCATGGACAGCCTGGCCCGCTCCCCCCGGAACGCCGTGCTGTTTGCGCTGATGACCCTTCAGGACGTTCCGCTCGCCTGGCAGCTGGCCAACTCGCTCGGCCTCGACGACGAGCGCACCTGGAGTGACCTCGTCAAGGCCTACGAGAAGATCGACCCGCTCGCCGTTCTCCCGGTCCTCACCCGGCTCGTCGAGAGTGACCTGACCAAGGCCGACGCACGCAACTACCGGACCGCTGCCCGGCGCCTTACCAAGATGCGCAGGCTCGCCGCCGGCTCCGAACGAGCGATAGAGGTGGACAAGCTCATCGCCGACCTGCGCGAGACGCACCGCCGCCGACCGCGACTTCAGCAGGAGTTCGCCCGCGCCGGCCTGCCCTGACACACACAGGTATCTGCGTCCTACTGGGCCGGAATGACGCACAGCCTTGCGATGTCACGAGGGGCGCGGCGGTCATGATCGTTCAGCACAGCCCCGGTCCCGACAGTGGCGAACGTCGTCGTTCGGCGTAGACGTGACTGTTGCGCGGGGGGCTGATCGGCGTTGGTCAGGGAGTCGTCCTGCGTTCCATGTGTGTGTCAGGGCAGGCCGGCGCGGGCGAACTCCTGCTGAAGTCGCGGTCGGCGGTGGTGCGTCTCGCGCAGGTCGGCGATGAGTTTGTCCACCTCTATCGCTCGT
>JBIOUP010000250.1:0-5198 GCA_044867305.1 Dermatophilaceae bacterium | reverse complement strand
CCCCCGACTGGATCGCCCGGGCCAGCCCGGGTCCGTCCCAGTGCGAGCTGGCGCGTCGGGCCCTATCGACCTGCCACGGAGCCAGCCCGAGCGCTTTGGCAACGTGGGCCGAGCTGCCTCGCCCAGCTGCCGCCACCTTCACCAGGGTACGCAGCTGCGCGGCGAGGACCGCAACGATCGGGACAGGGTCCAGGCCGGTGGCAATGGCATGCCGCAGCAGCCGCAGCGCCTCCCCGGGCTGTCCGGCGAGCGCGGCGTCAGCGACCCGGAAGCCGGTCGCCTCCACCTTGCCGCCGTAGTAGATCTCGACCACCCGATCATCGATCACGCCGTCGGTGTCGTCAGCGAGTTGCTGGCAGGCCGACGCGAGCTCACGAACGTCGCGGCCCACCGCTTCGACCAGTGCCCGGACCGCCTCAGGCGTCGCTTTGCGTGCCAGCCGACGGAACTCGCCCATGACAAAGTCGGCCTTGTCGCGGTCGGTGCGGATAGCCGGGCAGTCGATCACCTCGGCCCCTTGACGGCGCAGCTCGTCCAGCACCTTCTTGCCCCGTTGGCCTGAGCGGTGGATCACGACGAGGGTGACCTGTGCTGTCCGTGCGCGAACCACGTCGAGGGTGTCGGCGAGCAGCTCGTCGGCTGCCTCCTCGAGGCCCTCCAGGACGATCGCCTTGGCGCCACCGAAGAGCGACGGGCTGGTATGCAGTGCCAACGCGCCCGGCTCGTATGCCGTTGCCGCGACCCGCACGACCTCGAGATCCGGCTCGCCTTCGCGCAGCCGAGCGAGCAAAGCAGTGACGGCACGTTCGGCCAGCAAGCCTTCCGGGCCATTGACGAGCACGAGCGTGGGCACCGTCGAGGTCACCCGCACAGCCTGCCAGGCGTCGCTGACAGCAGCGCCGCGCGCCTAGTCGAAGGTCAGCCCCGATGCCTCGATGTCCAGGCCCAGCTGCCCTAGCCGCGCCGCGACGACCTCCGACGGGCGGCCATAATGCTGGGCGAGCTCCTCCAGGGCGATCCCGGCATCCGCGGCGTCGCGCAGCTCCTCGTCCTGAGCGCCGGTCCATGCGTAGCCACCGGTCACCGCGGTGCGCGGCGACGAGACGGTCGGCGGCGGGCCGGCAGTTGGCCGAGCGTCGGTCTCGGCAGGGTATGCCGGGTCGTCGGAGGAAGCCGGGCTGGAAAGCTCAGCCTCGTGAGCCGTCCGCAGGCTGGGCTCCAGCACCGGCAGTGGCTGCGGCGCCAGCTCGTCCAGTCGGCGAAGAGCTGCCAACACCATCTCCCGGTCGGTCGTCGGCCACATCGGCGGCAGCGAGCGTTGGAGGAACCCCGCATAGCGGCCGGAGATCATCCGCGAGTCCAGGAAGGCAACCACCCCCCGATCGTCGTGCCGACGGATGAGGCGCCCTGCACCCTGGGCCAGCCGCAACGCTGCGTGGGTGGCCGATACGGCCATGAAGCCATTGCCGCCCATGCGCGAGATGGCCTGGGTGCGCGCGGAGGCCAGCGGGTCGTCGGGCCTGGGGAACGGGATGCGGTCGATGAGCACGAGCTGGCACGCCGAGCCGGGCACGTCGACTCCCTGCCAAAGGCTCAGCGTCCCGAAGAGGCAGGTCTGCGCGTCGCGAGCGAAGGCTCGGACCAGGGTTGCCAGCTGGTCCTCGCCCTGACAGAGCACGTCGATGGGCGTGCCGTCGGCGGCAAACCGCTCGCGCAACGCTTCGGTGGTCGCGTGGGCGGCGCGCGTCGATGAGAACAGCCCGAGCGTGCGCCCCCCAGCCGCACGCACGAGCGCCTCGACCTCGTCCAAGAGCGTGGTGGCGGTGCCGTCCCGCCCCGGGGCGGGCAGGTGAGCGGCGACGTAGGCGATGGCCTGGCGGCGGTAGTCGAACGGGCTACCGACGTCCAGGCCGGTCCACGCGGGTGAGTCGTCGCCGCGAAGCCCCAGCGCTGCCGCGACCGCGTCGAACGTGCCACCCAGCTCCAACGTGGCTGAGGTGAGCACGACGGTCCGGCCCGGGAAGACGGTGTCCCGGGCAAGAGCGGCGACGCTCATCGGCGCCACCCGAAGAACCGCCCCGCGGCGAGGCTCGTGGGCGACCCACACGACGTCCAGCTCGCGACCGGCGAGGATCCGCTGCGCCGTCTCGAACACCTCGTCGACGGCGGCCCGGGCCACCTGACGCGCGCCGTCGGCCGCAGCCCCCGGCTGCGGTTTGAGGTCGCTCTGCAGCTCGCGAGCGGTGTCGTGGATCCTTGTCAGTGCGAGGACCAGCGCGTCCGGCAAGGCCAGCACCCGGCCCTCCGGCATACCGTCGAGGACGCCGCCGAGCAGCTCTCCGGCCGCTTCGGCATCGCCGCTGCGCTCGCTGAGACGTGCGCTGCGCCGGGCCGCCCCCGACACGGTCGCGGCCGTGAGCTCGTCAGTGATCGTCGAGGTGATCCGGTCGGGCAGCTCGTGCGCCTCGTCGACGACGAGCACGTCGTGCTCGGGCAGCATCTGCAGACCCTCGAACGCGTCGATCGCCATGAAGGAGTGGTTCGTCGCGATGATGTCGACGTCCTGGGCGGCATCGCGCGCCTGCTCGACGAAACACTCCTGGACGAGGGGGCACTTGCTGCCGAGACATTCGTAGGCGGACACCGACACCTGCCGCCAGGCACGCTCCGATACGCCCGGAACCAGCTCGTCCCGGTCGCCGGACGAGGTGACCTGCGACCATTCGCGCAGTCGCGTCACCTCGCGACCGAGACGCGACGCGGCCTGGTCCACCGCATCCACCGTCAGCAGCACGTCGTCGTCCCATTGCGGAAAGCCCCCCGCTAGCTTGTGGACGCACAGGTAGTTGCGCCGGCCCTTGACCATCGCGAAGGTGGGGCGCCGCCCAAGCAGCGGCGCCAGCGCGTCGGCGAGCCTGGGCAGGTCGCGGTCGATGATCTGGGCCTGCAGCGCCAACGTGGCCGTGGCGACGACAACCGGGCGTCCCGTGTCGATCGCGTGCACAACCGCTGGCACGAGGTAGGCAAGAGACTTGCCGGTGCCCGTGCCGGCCTGCACGAGCAGGTGCTCACGGGTCTGGATGGCCTGCTGGACGGCGTGCATCATGTGCACCTGACCGGGCCGCTCCGACCCACCGAGGGCTACGACCGCGCCGTGCAGCAGCTCGTCGAAGGAGGGCACCCCGCCAGGGTATGCCGGCGCGTGCGGCGCTTGGGCGCTTGTCCACAGCAACGTCGCCCCGCCAGCGGAGCGGCTGGCGGGGCGGACGCGGGTCGGTTGGCTCTGCGCTCAGCCGTTGTCGCTGCTGTCCTCGGCCTTCGCCTCGACAATCGGAGCGTTCGCAGCGGCCCGGCCTGCCGGAGGCGGTGCAGCCGCTGGAGCAGTCCGCTTACGCGCTGTTCGCT
This sequence comes from Dermatophilaceae bacterium, assembly GCA_044867305.1. GTDB lineage: Bacteria > Actinomycetota > Actinomycetes > Actinomycetales > Dermatophilaceae > Phosphoribacter. The sequence continues at coordinate 1,793 of JBIOUP010000250.1, read as the reverse complement.
TCGCCGGAGCGGCTTGTGCCGCAGCGGCCTTGCGGGTTGCCGGCGTGGCCTTCTTGGCAGCCTTCCGTGGGGTGGCCGCCTTCCTGGTACGCGCGGGAGCGCTGACCGAAAGCGCCACTGCGCTGGGAGCCGGTGCGGGCGTCGCGTGCACCTGTTCGGCCTCCATCACCTCAAGCAGCTCATCGACCGCGTTGCGGAAGTAGCCCGGCCACTCCCACAACTCACGGTCGGGGAACACCTTGGGGCAGCCGACGAACCCCACCTGCAGCTCACCGGCATACGAGCTGCACGTGACGTTGTGGGCCAGACCCTGACCAAGGAAGGACACGGGAAGGAACTCGGTGATGTCCGCGCCGTACATGTGGAACCGCTTGGAGGGCCCGCGGATGTTGGAGATGGTGAAGTTGCCGCCCATGGACGAGCGCTTGATCAGCGTTTCCGGGGCGTAGTCGACGGTCCGGTACATCGTGTCCCACATGAGCTGCGGCATCATCCGGCTCATGTCGATCATCATGTCTGTCGGCATGGTGTCGAAGTTGGCGCGCGACTCCGCCACGTTGCGGCCGCAGACCTTGAGCCGCTCGATGGGGTCGGACAGGTGCACCGGGAACTCGGTGAGGAACATGGACGCGTAGTTGGCCCAGTAGTTCTCCTCACCGCCGCGCCGCAGCGAGTAGGGCGACATGAGGATGAGGGGCTTGTCTACCGGCTCCCCGTTGGCAATCAGGTACTGTCGAGCGGCCGACGCCGACAGCGAGGTCACCAGGGAGTGGAACGTCACCCCGAAATATTTGCTGATCCGCAGCAGGTCCTTCATCGGCAGGGTGACCCACGCGTAGCTGCGCTCGGCGGTGATCTTCGCGTTGAACTTACTCTCCGGCATCATGACGCGCGGCTGGATCGGCGCCACCTTGGGGGCCTCGGGGCCCAGCTGTGAGTTGACCACCTTGGCCAGCGGCCGCCCAAGGGCTCCCGGGAGCATGCGCGCGATGAGTGCGGGGGCAGCCATCGCACCGTCCTCCCGGACCCGCTTACCGACCCACTTGAGGCTGTCCTTCTGGGTTTCCAGCATCTGGGTCGGCATGAGCAGGGTCCGGGTGATGCCCTTGCGCACCATCTCGGCCTTGGCTTGCCGGTCGGACTGGAGCGGCCCCGGATAATCCTTCTCGTTGGGCGCGAACTCGTCCGAGTAGTCCGACAGCAGACCCAGGACCCGCTGCATGGTGCCGCCGTCGCAGGCGGCGTGGTGGATGCGCATCAGATGGGCCTGGCGCCCGCCGGACAGCCCGTGGAAGATCGTGTAGTCCCACATCGGCTTGGAGCGGTCCAGGCCGGTCTCCATGATGTCGGACGCGGCGCGGGCCAGCTCCATGTCGCTGCCCGGGGCCGGAAGTGTCTGCTCGCGGACGTGCTCGCGGACGTTGACCGTGCACTCGCGCCAGTACTGGTTGTTGATCCCGATCGGCACACCCTCGACCCGCCGCCGCAGCGGGGGTAGGACCTTGATTCGGTCCTTGAGCCGGGCGATCACCTTGTCGATGTCGCCTGCGTCGTTGCTCTCGGTCGGTTCGAAGATGAACAGCGACCCCATGATCGCCTTCGCCGTCTCGGAGTGGTCGTACGCGTACCACATTCCGTCGAAGCCAGATAGGTGCTGCATCGCTCGTCCTTCCGTCCAGGTTTCGTCCGCGCGGTCCCACCGCGCCGTCTGTCGTCCGCCCGGCATCTCCGCGCACACCGTCGGGCGCGGCGCCTCCTGGGGCCATCGTCTCAACGTTGCCACGGGCAAACCC
>JBIOUP010000249.1:0-5529 GCA_044867305.1 Dermatophilaceae bacterium | reverse complement strand
AGGATTCCATCCTGCGCGGCGCCCCGAAACCGAACGTGACTGACCTCGCCACGTGAGTCCATCTACCGCGCGCGAGTCGACCGTGCCTGCGGCGGAGGACCTCCGGGTCGCCAGCTGGTCAGAGCCGTCGAGCCGCGGAGCCGCAGGCGGGACTCAGTGCGGTATGCCGAGCTCGGTGGCTTTCCCCGTGCTGTCGGTGAAGGTGAAGGTGTTGTACGCGACCTCGATGTTGGCGAACCGCCCGTCCTGCACCCAGTACATGATGATCCCCCGGAAATCGAAGGTCTCGCCGCTCTTCACGGGGCCGAACAGCGCCTGCGGGTTGTCGTCGAGGGCCGTGAAGTGAGCCCACATCTTGATGGCGATTGTGTCGTCGTCCATGACGAAACGCTCGATGCTGACCTCTTCCCGAAACTGCGACCAAAGGGGGCGGTAGTGCTCTTGGACGGCCGACACGCCGAGCAGCTCCAGCGTGCCATTGACCATCCGGCAATCGGGCAGGTAGTAGTCATCGAAGGTCGTGAGGTCTTTGGCGTTGAAGCGCTGGATGTAGTCGTCGAAGGCGGCGCGGTCCACGGTCTGCTCCTTGAATGAGTGGGTTCTCGTGGACGCTAGGGCGGCCCTCCGTGGCGGTCAATGCGTCGGACCCCTTTGGGCGGCACAGCAGTTGCAATGGCTCGTATGCCGATCGGTGATGCCCCTGCCGCCGTGGCGGACCCGGGCAGGCGGCAATCATTGGGGCATCCAGCTAACAGGAAGGCGGCCCCATGGACGTGCGATTCGACGGGCAGGTGTGTCTGGTCACCGGTTCGGCGCGTGGGATCGGCTACGCGACAGCCGAGCTGCTGGTCGACAGCGGCGCCGCCGTCGCCATGGTCGACGTCGCGGCGGACCGGCTGGAGCAGTCGGCCGCCGTGCTCGCGGGCAAGGGTTCGGCCGCGGCATACCCGCAGGACCTGACCCGAATCGGCGAGCTCGCCGGCCTGGTCGAGCGGATCCGGGCCGACCTCGGAGAGATTGACGTGCTCATCCAGCCGGCTGCGGTCGGACCGCAGGCGTACGCGCAGGACATCACCGAGCAGGAGTGGGACGGGGTCTTCGCCGTCAACACCAAGGCGCTGTTCTTCCTCATGCGTGAGGTCGCTGTGCAGTCGATGATCCCTCGGGGCCGCGGTTCGGTGGTCAACTTCTCCTCGATCGCCGGGCTGGTGGGGATGCGAAAACCGTTGTGCTCCGCGCACTACAGTGCGAGCAAGGGCGCCGTAGCCGCGCTGACGCGGCAGGCAGCGATGGAATGGGCGGAGCACGGCGTCCGGGTCAACGCCGTGGCCTCAGGTGGAGTGCTCACCGAGATGACCATGTCGATCATCGGCGACGACCTGGACAAGGCGACCGCCCTCGTGCCCACCGGACGACTCTCCCAGCCATCCGAGGTCGCCTCGGTGGTCGCCTTCTATGCGAGCGAGCTGGCAGCCAACATCACCGGCCAGATCTTCGTCATCGATGGTGGCGGATACGGGGCCCAGGCCGACCCGGGCTACCTGTCCCCGCAGCAGCTCGCCGCTTACGCTCGGTAAGCACGGCCGGAGCAGCCATCTCGACGTGGCAGGCTTGCTCCCGACGGGCGCACGGCAGCGTCCGAGAAGCCAACACCGGGAGGGTGCACCAGCACGGTGAGCGCCGTGGAGATGGAGGCGACGGCATACTGGACGGTCGAGCCCGGGCGGGGTGAGCTGCGCCGTGAGCTGCTTTCGCCTCCCCGAGAGGGTGAGGTGCTGGTGCGCGCCCTTCGCTCCGGCGTGAGTCGCGGCACCGAGTCCCTGGTGCATCGCGGGCAGGTTCCCGAACCGGTGTGGGAGCTGATGAGAGCGCCGTTCCAGGAGGGCGACTTTCCCGGGCCGGTCAAGTACGGCTATCTCTCCGTGGGTGTCGTCGAGCAGGGACCGACTACGTTGCAAGGTCGTCGGGTCTTCTGCCTGTATCCGCATCAGGACCGGTACGTCGTGTCCGCGACGGCGCTGAGCATCGTCCCGGATGCCGTGCCGAGTGACCGGGCGGTTTTGGCCGGCCCGGTGGAAACCGCGCTGAACGCGCTCTGGGATGCCGCGCCGCGGTTCGGCGACCGAGTGGCCGTTGTCGGAGCCGGGATGATCGGGGCCAGTGTGGCGGCCTTGCTGCGCCGCTTTCCCCTGGATCACCTGGAGCTCATCGACCCGGATTCTCGTCGCAACGACATGGCCTCGGCTCTCGGGGTCGACCTCGTTGCGCCCGAGGCGGCCTCAGGCAACTGCGATGTCGTGTTCCACTGCTCGGCCACCGAATCCGGGCTGCGTCGCTCGCTGGAGATCGCCGCAGACGAGGGCGAGATCGTCGAGCTGTCCTGGTTCGGTCAGAACGAGCCCCGTATGCCGCTCGGTGCCGACTTCCACGCCCGGCGCCTGATCCTGCGGGCCAGCCAGGTCGGGGTGGTCAGCGCCGCCCGTCGGGCCCGAAGAACACCGGCGGACCGGCGTGCCGTGGCGCTGCAGGCGCTGGGCGATGAGGTTTTCGACGCGTTGCTGACCGGTCCGGTGCCGTTCGCCGAGCTACCGTCGGCGATGGAGTCCATCGTCAGCGGCGCCACACCCGCTACCTGCCACGTCGTGACCTACCCCGACAACTGACCGACATCCGCGAAGGAGAACGATGTTCAGCCTCACGGTGCGCGACCACGTGATGGTCGCGCACAGCCTGCCTGATCCGTTCTTCGGACCGGCCCAGCGGCTGCACGGAGCCACGTTGGTGGTCGAGGTCACGTGGCGCCGCCGTGAGCTGGGCGAGCACGCGGTCGTCATCGACATCGGCGAGGGGACGTCCCTCCTGCGGCGCGTCCTGGACGAGATCGACTACCGCAACCTGGACGAGTCGCCCGCCTTCACCGGACGACTGTCGACCACAGAGGCCATTGCGCAGTACGTGGCGCAACAGCTCTGCGGCGGGTTCGACACCAGCAGCTATGCGGCACTGGAGGTCACGGTGCGCGAGCACCCTAACGCATGGGCGTCCTACACCCTCAGCCTCACAGGGGAGTAGTGCTCGCCCTGGTCGCGCCCACCGAGGATGCCGTGCCGACCGGGGGGCATGTGTACAACGGCCGCCTGTTGCGCGAATGGGCAGCCACCGGGTTTCCCGTGACGATCGAGCGCGTTGCTGGCGAGTGGCCGAACCCGTCCCCAAGCGAGCGGGCGAACCTGCAGTCAGTTCTCACCCGATATCCCCTCGTCCTCGTCGACGGGCTGGTCGGAGCGGCCTGTCCCGAGCAAGTTGCGAATGCCGAGTCGGCGGGCACCCGAGTGGTCATCCTCGTCCACCTGCCCTTGCCGGCCGAGCCGGGGCTGGCAGTCGCCGATCGAATCCGGTTGGCCTCCTGCGAGAAGCGCGCGCTGCACGCCGCCAGTGCGGTTGTCACCACCAGCCGCTGGGCCGCTCGGGAGCTGCACCGGCGCTACCGGCTGGCGGGAGTGCACGTCGCACAGCCCGGCGCCGACCGGGCCCGCGTCGCGTCCGGCAGCCGTCCCCCTCACGTGCTCGTGCTGGCCGCCTTCACGCCGGGCAAGAACCACGCGACCCTGCTTGGTGCGCTCGAGCGGTTGGACGACCTGGACTGGAGCGCCGCATTCGTGGGTCGGCCACCCTCGGACAGCGTTCTGGCACAGGCCTGGGAGCATCGGGTCGCAACCTCGTCGGTATGCGGCCGTCTGGAAATCCCGGGGCCTCTGCTCGGGGACGCGCTCGATGCACAGTGGTCACGTACCGACCTGCTCGTCCTCGTCTCGCGGGTGGAGACCTTCGGGCTCGTGGTCAACGAGGCGTTCGCGCACGGCATACCGGCAGTTGTCGGAGCGGGCACCGGCGCCGTGGAGGCCCTGGTCGGTGACGGGGAAGGCCCGCCGCCGGGAGCCGCGGCGGACCCATCCGACCCCAACGCCATTGCCACCACGTTGCGCACCTTCCTCGCCGACCCGCGCGTCCGCGACGAGTGGCGACGGTCCGCGCTCGTCCGGCGCAAGCGCATGCGGCCCTGGTCGAGAACCGCGCAGGACGTCCAGAGAGCGTTGGCGGTGATAGCCGATCGATGACCAGCCCGGTTAGTCGAAGGTGAGCACCAGCTCGGTGCACACGTCTTCGCCCAACATGAACCGGCGCGATGGGCTGCGCAGGGCACCGGCCAAAGCATCGCAACCGCCGAACCGCAACCCCGGCACGCCGTCGCCGATCAGCAGCGGTGCGACCGTGAGATAGAGCCGATCCAGCTGGCGCGCGGCGAGGAACCTCGACACCGTGCGACCGCCTCCCTCGACGAGTACTCGCCCCAGGCCCCGTTCATGAAGGGCAGCGAGCACCGACTCCGGGTCGTTCTCACCGTCTCGCTCGAGCCGCACGACCTCGACGTTGTCCGCCAGCCCGTGGGGCACCCGGGCAGCGGGGCCGACGAGCCACAGCGTCGGCGGGCCGCCGTCGGTAAGCACCTCGGCGGACGTCGGAATCCGCGCGCGGGGATCCAGGACGGCCCGAACGGGGTGGTCGCCCCGAACGGCCCGCACCGTGAGCTGTGGGTTGTCCGTGTGCACCGTCTGGGCACCGACGAGCACGACGTCCACGAGGGCACGGAGCCGATGCAGGTGTTCGCGGTCTTCGTCGCCCGTGACAAAGCGCGCGTCACCCGTGCGGGAGGCGATGAACCCATCGAGGCTCTGGCCCAGCTGCGCAATCGCCAGCGGTGTGCCGGCAGCGACAAGCGGTCCGTACCGGTCGACGAGCTCGGCTCCCTCGCGTCCGCCGGTCAGCTGCGGTATCCGCCCCGCCCGCAGCGCCGCCCACGGCTCGTCCTCCATCGGCCAGTCGTGACCGAGGCGCTCGCGCTTGGTGGTCAGGTATCGGGCGTTCTCAGGCCGGGATGGGACGAACAGTGGCTCGCGAACGACCACCTCGATGCCCAGTGCCGACAGGGCGCTTTCCTTGGCCGGGTTGGAGGACAACAGCCGAATGGATGTTGCGCCGAGATCTTTCAGGATCGCGGCGGATTGCTCGTAGGTCCGCAGGTCGACCTCGTGGTCGAGAGCGAGGTTGGCGTCCAACGTGTCTGCGCCGTGGTCCTGGAGGCGGTAAGCGCGAAGCTTCTCGACCAAGCCGATGCCACGCCCCTCGTGCCCTCGCACGTAGATGACGGCGCCCTGCCCGTATGCCGCGACCGCCGCCAGCGCCGCGTCGAGCTGTTCGCCGCAGTCGCAGCGGTAGGAGCCGAACACATCGCCGGTCAGGCACTCGCAGTGCACCCGAACCAGGGGAAGACGTTGTTCGAGTTCGTCGTCCTGCATGCCGCGCACCAGGGCAACGTGCTCCTCGCCGTCGCCGCCGCGGTAGCCGACGATCCGGAACTGCCCATGGGCCGTCGGCAGCACCGTCTCGACGATTCGCCTGACGGTGTACGTCGGGTCTCGGGGGGAGCCGAGAGTACCAAGGGGGTCCGCGGTCGTCTGGTCAGGAAGG
>JBIOUP010000248.1:0-12959 GCA_044867305.1 Dermatophilaceae bacterium | reverse complement strand
GCGGTGTTCCCACGGTCCCTCGACGAGCACCGAGGCGGCGTCGTTGGACACGGGCGTCGCCCTGGCCGGTATGCCGGTCGCGCCCGGCGCTGCCCTCGCAGGCCTGCGCGTGCTCAACCCTCGCGCTTGAGCGCCGCGATGGTCTTCTGGGTGGAGTCGATGGCCTGTTGCGGCCTGAGGTTGGCTCGGTTGAGGGCCCTGCGGCCAACGAGCGCCAGGATGCCCGCGATGATGAACAGCACCACCGCCACGATGAGGAAGCTCAGCCAGGTCGCCAAACCGGCGGCGACGAGACCCCACGCGATCGCGGTAAGCAGCAGACCCAGCCCGTACAGGGCAAAGAGGCCGGCGCCCGCGAGCATGCCCGCGCCCTTTCCGGCGAGCTGGGCGGCGCTTCGGATCTCGGCCTTGGCCAGGTCGATCTCGCCGCGGACGATGGTCGACACGTCCTTGCTCGCTGATGCGACCAGCTGTCCGAGCGTCCGCTCGGTCTCACTGTCCGTCGAATCCCGGTCGGTCGTCGGCTGGACGGGGGGACTTGTCATGGTTGCCTCCTCGGTCGGGGAGCCCATCGTCTCGGTGAGCCTACCGAAGCCGACAGCCAGCATGCGCACCGCGATCGGGGCCGAGCGCGTCGCGTGATCTCAGGCGTACCGGCATACCGGCGCCCGTGCGCGGCACAAACCGGCACGTGGGCCGGCCAGACCCGGCCGGCCCACTCCAGCGCGCGTCCTAGCTGCTCTTCTCGCTGGACAGGCCCGACCGGATCAGGTCCATCACCGAGGAGTCGGCAAGCGTCGTCGCGTCGCCGACCTCGCGGCCTTCCGCGACGTCGCGCAGCAGCCGGCGCATGATCTTGCCCGAACGCGTCTTGGGCAGCTCCGTGACCACCAGGATCTGCTTGGGCTTGGCGATCGGGCCGATCTCGACGCCGACGTGATCACGCAGCTCCTTGACGATGTCCTCGCCGCCAGAGCCGGCCTCCTGGCGCAGGATGACGAAGGCGACGACCGCCTGCCCGGTCATCTCGTCGTTGGCACCGACGACGGCTGCCTCGGCGACCTTGGGGTGCGACACGAGCGCGGACTCGATCTCGGTTGTCGAGAGGCGATGACCCGAGACGTTCATGACGTCGTCGACGCGCCCGAGCAGCCAGATATTGCCCTCTTCGTCCTTCTTGGCGCCGTCCCCGGCGAAGTAGTACTCCGGCCAGCGGGACCAGTAGGTGTCGACGTAGCGCTGCGGGTCACCCCACAGGCCGCGCAACATCGCCGGCCACGGCTTGGTCAGCACGAGGTAGCCACCCGAGCCGTTGGGGACCGGCTTGCCCTCGTCGTCGACCACCTCGGCGCCGATGCCGGGAATCGCCCTCTGCGCCGAGCCGGGCTTGAGTGAGGTGACCCCGGGCAACGGGCTGATCATGATGGCGCCGGTCTCGGTCTGCCACCAGGTGTCGACGATCGGCGCGGTGCCGGCGCCGACATGCTCGCGGTACCACATCCACGCCTCAGGGTTGATGGGTTCGCCGACCGAGCCCAGCAACCGGATGGACGACAGGTCGTACTTCGCCGGGATGTCGTTGCCCCACTTCATGAACGTGCGGATGAGAGTGGGCGCGGTGTACAGCATGGTGACCTTGTGGTCCTGAATGATCTCCCAGATCCGACCCTGGTGGGGCGTGTCCGGGGTTCCCTCGTAGAGCACCTGGGTCGCGCCGATGGCCAGTGGACCGTAGGTGATGTAGGAGTGCCCGGTGACCCAGCCGATGTCCGCGGTGCACCAGTACACGTCGGAGTCCGGGTGCACGTCGTGGACGACGGCGTTCGTGTAGGCCGCCTGGGTGAGGTAGCCCCCGGTCGTGTGCAGGATGCCCTTGGGCTTACCCGTGGTGCCCGACGTGTAGAGGATGAACAGCGGGTGCTCGGCCTCCATGCCTTGAGCCACGTGGGTGTCCTCGGCGGCGTCGATGGCGTCGTGCCACCAGATGTCACGCTGGGGGTTCCACGCCGTCTCCTGCCCGGTCCGCCGCACGACGAGGACCTTCTCGACCGACGTGTCGGCGTGGTCGAGCGCCGCGTCGACTGCCGGCTTGAGCGCGCTCGGCGCCCCGCGGCGGTAGCCGCCGTCGGACGTGATGACCACGCGGGCTTGGGCGTCGGCGATGCGGGTGTTGAGCGCCTCGGCGGAGAAGCCACCGAAGACGACCGAGTGCGTGACCCCGATCCGGGCACAAGCCAGCATGGCCACCACGGCCTCAGGGATCATCGGCAGGTAGATAGCGGCCGTGTCGCCCTTCTTCAGCCCCAGGTCGAGCAGCACATTCGCGGCCTTCTGCACCTGGGCGTGCAGCTCGGCATACGTGACGTCCTTGGTGTCCCCGACCGGCTCGCCCACCCAGTGCAGGGCCACTTTGTCTCCGCGCCCGGATTCGACGTGCCGGTCCAGGCAGTTGTACGCCGCGTTGATCTCGCCGTCGGCGAACCACTTGGCGAAGGGCGCGTTGGTCCAGTCCAGCACCTGGCTGAACGGCTTGCTCCAGGTGAGGTAGCGGCGGGCCTGGTCGGCCCAGAAGGCCTCATGGTCGGCGTCGGCGTCGGCATAGAGCTGTGCACTTCCGTTGGCCTGAGCGGTGAATGCAGGGTCGGGCGGGAAGCTGCGGTCCTCGGTGAGCAGGTTCTCCAAGGCTTCGTTTGACACGGGTCCTCCAGCGTGCAGGGGGCGACGATCAGGCCCCTACTCAACCTGGTATGCCGGGATGCGGGCAAGAGGCGCCGCTCGCCGGGCGGCAGACGGTTGCTGCGCGCGGCGAGTGGCGCTCCGGCCCTGTCCAATCGGGCAGGTAGGCCGGACAGTACGACGATACGCCCGAGGAGCCGGGTCAGGCAGTCTGCGGCAGGGACGGCCAGCTCACGAAGGTGACCGTGCCCGCCTGGACGCGCATGGACCTGCTGTCGCCGAGTGGCAGAACCTGGAGCGTGTACCACCCAGGTGCCAGGTCCGGGTAGACGACACAAGGCTGGCTGGTGCCGTCAGGTAGCGGCCGAGCGAGCACCTCGGCGTGGGGGCCATGGGGCTGGCCTCGGTGCGAGTGCCCGTGACCGGCCTGGTCGAGGTGGCGGTGCCCGGCGTCCGCAGCCGGCTGGGGGTGACCGTCGCGGGGACGCTGCAGCCCGGCCACGATCTCGATCTCGGCGCCGAGCAGCTCGGGGTCCGTGTGCACAACCAACGCTCCTGTGTCGGTGCCGATGTCGAGCAGGACCGGCCCTTGGCCGGCATACGGGTTCTCGGCCAGGGAGGCCGCTGCCCGCGTCCAGCTGGCGGAGCTGCCGGTCATGCTGCTGGGGTCCCCGGCTTGGTCTGGTACCCGCCTGCGGGGTGGCCGAGGTAGGGGAACGTGTCGAGGTAGGGCGCGTTGGTGTTGGACGTGCCGTCCTTGATCGCGGAGGTCGCCCCGTCCGGCGTGAAGCTCGGGTCGACGAGCGGGATGGTCAGGCCCGCGACGGCGCGCAGTTCCACCGTGACGACGTCGTCGAAGACCCGCCGCCCGTTGGGGAAGCCAGCAGGGTCGCCCGCGACCAGCCCCAATGGGTTGGGGCTGTTGGCGGGCGGGACGGCGACGTTGAGGCGCAGCAGGTCGGCTGGGGTGGTCCCGGTGAAGTTCTGGAACCCGGGAACGATGCCGGCCGGTATGCCGGTGAGCAGGATGGCCGACAGGTCGGCCCTCGGTTTGGTGTAGGCCGCGAGGTTGGGGAAGACGCCCGGGTAGACCACCGGCAGCAGCCCCGCGAGCTCGGGCTGCGAGACGTACTGCGCGAACGCGCTGTCCTGGGCGGGATCGGTCGCGTTCCACTCGTCCTTGCGGCTCATGGGGACGATGACCTCGTTGAAGAGTGGGTTGGCGAGCCTGGACACCTGCACGTACGGCCCGACCTCGACCGGGTTGCCGGCGTGGTCGCGGCGGATGGTCACCGCCCGCCGGCTTGCGCTGGCCCACACGCCGATGACCGATGCCGGGTCGGCAACATCATTCGGGCGCTTGCCGTCGCGGGTGAGGTCGCTGGTCGGCACCTGCAACGCGATCGAGTGCACGTTCAGGGCCTGGGTCCCGTTGACCCCCTCCACAGCTGCCAACGGGATCAGGTGGGCCGGGTTGACCGGCCGTAGCCCGGCCAGGTCGAAGATGCTGCCCAGGTCGACGAAGAAGCCCTCCGCCCGTTGCCCTGCGAACACCCGCCGTCCCCCCGGCAGACGGTGGATGGCCTGGGCGGCCAGGTTCGCGTAGTTCGGCGTGCTGCGCACGCCGACGTTCACCGGCGGGACGGTCAGGCCGCGGCCGATGAGCACGCTCTTGCCCTTGGCCACCCGCGTAACCGAGTAGGTCTGAGGGCGGTTCCAGTCCGGGTCGTCGATCGAGGTGATGGGGCCGGTGTTGTAGAGGAACGTCTTGGCGTTGCGGATCTTGGTCTGGAACCGGAACTGGTAGGTCACGTCCGCCTTGGCACTGCCGGCGTTGCAGATGTGGATCTCGTAGAGCACGTCGTCACCGAACTCGTAGAAGTTCGGACCGCCCTGGGGGTTCTGGAAGGGCAGGTAGTTGGCGATGAGGGTGACCGTGTCGGGCTGGTCCGGGCTGACGAAGGCGTAGACGTCGGTGTTGTCGGCCGCCGGGTCTTTGGAGATCTCCGGTGCTTCCCGATGTGATGACATGTCAGCTCCGTCCTACTTTGCGCGCCAACGATGTCGCCAATGCCCGGTCGGTCACGACAGCGCGGCTGTCGCCGGCGACGAGGGTGATCCGGCCGGAGGCCACGTCGTCGACGTAGGCGACGAGCGGGCCGTCCGTGCTGCCGAGGTCGGACGAGGGGGCGCTGGCGGCCGACTCGATGGCCTCAGCGCTGGGTGCGAGGGCAGCCGCGGCCACCGCGGCCGCGCCTACTCCGGAAACGGCGAGAAACCCGCGCCGGGTGGGGTCGATCATGAGCAGTCCTCCTGTGCTGGATGGCTGGGAAAGGTCGGGATGGTCGCCGCGAACCAGGTACATCCCGTATTCGGAGCGAGGCTGGCGCCGGATTGGTCGAACCGCCGGAAGATCGCGATGGCTTGCCTCGGGGGCACGGGGCGGGATCATGTCGGTCATGAGCGAGCCCGCAGCCGTGCTGGTCGGGCTCCTGGGTCGTAGCGCAGCGGGCGACGCCGAGGCCTTTGCGCGCTTTTACGACCTCACCGTCTCGCGGGTCTACGGGCTCGTGTTGCGGGTCGTCCTCGACGCCGCCCAAGCCGAGGAGGTGACCCAGGAGACCTACCTGGACGCGTGGCGTCAGGCCGGACGGTTCGAGCCAGCGCGTGGTGGTGCGCTCGCCTGGCTGCTTGCCATCGCGCACCGTCGCGCCGTCGACCGGGTACGCAGCGTCGGTGCGGCGACTCGTCGGGACAGCCGGTATGCCGTCGAGGATCGTCCGTACGACGTGACGGCCGAGCAGGCGGAACGCTCGGTCGAGCGGGAGCAGGTGATGCGCGCGCTGGACGAGCTCACCCCTGCCCAGCGCGAAGCGATTGCCCTGGCCTACTTCGGTGGCCACACCCACACAGAAGTGGCACGCATACTGGATTTACCGGTCGGTACGGCGAAAACCCGGATCAGAGATGGGCTGGCCCGGCTGCGCGAGGCGATGGGAGGGCAGGCATGAGCGACGTGCCTCACGACCTCGCCGCGGTGTACGCCCTCGACGCGCTCGACGCCGCCGAACGCGAGGTCTTCGACGGCCACCTGGCCGAGTGCTCCGACTGCCGAGCCGAGGTCGAGGCCATCCGCGAGAGCCTGGTCGGCCTGGCCCCAGCCGCCATACCGCCCCCAGCGCTGCGCGAGGCGGTTCTGGCGGCGGTTGCTGCGGACCCGAAGCGGCCGGCGGTCGCCCCTCTGTCACGACACAGCGGGGCCGAGATCCGCTCGCGGAGCGAGCGTCGGCGTCGGCGGCGCTTCCTGGCCGGCCTGGCTGCTGCCGCGGTCGTCGCTGGTGTGGTGCTCACCTGGCGACCGTGGTCTCCTTCGACTCCTCCAACTGCTCCGACTCCGAACGCCGTGACGCAAGTGCTCGCGGCGCCCGACGCACAGCGCTACCCGGGCCCCACCAGCGGGCCGGTCACGGCGTCGGTCGTCCGTTCACCCTCTGAAGGGCGCGCTGTCCTGGTCCCGGACCGGCTGCCGGAGCCGGGCGCGGGCAAGACCTACCAGATGTGGTACGTGCCGCCACAAGGCAATCCGGTATCTGCAGGTTTGCTAGCCGGTACGGCGCCCACCCTGCTTGAGGGCAGCGGGCAGGACGCAGCGGCAGTGGCCTTGTCGGTGGAACCAACGGGCGGCTCCCCGCAACCGACGACGACGCCAGTGCTCGTCATCCCACTGGCTTGAGCCCAGTCGCTCGACAGGGCCGACCGTCGAGTCCGCAGCAACGTGCCGTGCAAACGTACCTCGTGGATCTCGCGGCGAGGCTAGCTGTTCCTGCAGCCCGATGGCGCCAGCAGGCCCACCCGGTCGAAGACCCGCGAGGTGGTGGCCGTCGCGACGACCGCGGCTCGTTCGGCGCCGCTCGCGAGAGCTCGGTCCAGCTCGGCCGGATCGGCGAGCAGTTCGGCCATCCGTCGTTGGAACGGCCCCACGGCCGCCACCACCCGCTCGGCAACCTGGGCCTTGAGCTGTCCGTAGCCTTGACCGGCATACCCTCGCTCGAGGGTGGCGATCGGCTCCCCAGTGAGGGCGCTCTCGATGGCGAGCAGGTTGGAGACCCCTGGCTTGGCCTCGGGGTCATAACGAATCTCCCGCTCGCTATCGGTGACCGCGGACCGGATCTTCTTGGTGATCCGGCTGGGGTCGTCCGAGAGCAGGACGATGCCGGCGTCGGGGGAGTTGGTGCCCGACATCTTGGACGTCGGGTCGGTCAGCTCCATGATCCGCGCCGTCTCCTTGAGGATGTGCGGTTCCGGCACGACGAGCGTCTCGCCGTAGCGCTGGTTGAACCGCACCGCCAGGTCGCGGGTGATCTCCAAGTGCTGGCGCTGATCCTCGCCGACCGGCACCTTGTCGGCGTCGTACATGAGGATGTCGGCCGCCATGAGCATGGGATAGGCAAACAAACCGACGTTGGCGTTCTGCCCCTTGGCCACCTTGTCCTTGAACTGGGTCATCCGGCCGGCCTCTCCGTAGCCGGTGAGACAGTTCATGATCCAGCCCAGCTGCGTGTGCTGAGGCAGGTGGCTTTGGCAGAAGACAGCCGAGCGGTAGGGGTCGACACCGCCGGCGATGAACTGGGCCGCGGTGACGCGAGTGCGGCGCCGGACCACCTCCGGGTCGGTGGGCACGGTCAGCGCGTGCAGGTCGGCGATGAAGTAGAACGCTTCGTAGCTGTCCTGCAGGTCGACCCAGTTCACGAGCGCGCCCACGTAGTTGCCGATGTGCAGCGAGTCGCTCGTCGGCTGCATGCCAGACAGGCTGCGGGGACGCTCCCGCGGCGGTATGCCGGTTGCCTGCGTCGTCGTCGTGGGTGCGGTGCTCATGGGGTGCCTTCGGGTCTGTGCCCCTTGGGTCGAGGCCAAGCAAACGGTGACGCGTCGAATCTAGCCGTGGAGGCCCCCGGGCCTGCCAGCGTGGTCGAGCGGGCGCGCGGTTCAGAGGTTGGCCAGCGGCCAGCCGCCGGCGGCCAGTCGCGCCGAAACCCGGGCAATGGAGTCGGCGTCGGCTTCCTCGTGGATACGCTGGTCGATCATCGACCGGATCGACGCCTCGGTGATCGGCGTACGGGGCTGGGCCTGTTCGGCCAGCGCGCCGGCGATCTCGCGCACCTCGAGGTCGGTGAGCTGGCGATGCAGGACGCCGAGGAGAGCGATGTAGTCCTGCTCGGGGATGCCCTGGGGGTAGCCCCCCCTGAGCCACCCCAGGACGCGCCGCGGTACGGAACGGGTCTCGTCCGTCATGGGCTACACCTCCCGCGCGTCGGATCAGATCGTGCTGAACGGTATCGAGGTCGGTGCCTCGAGGCCATGGGCCGCCGCCGAACTCGTTGGGTCATGGCAGCCGCGCGCAGCCGCAAGGGGCGCAGTGGCAGGCGCCTGGTTGGACCGTAGCGGCGGCAGTACGCAACCGGCTCAAGAGCGCTCGGGCGCACTCGATTTGCTCGGATTCCACCTCCACCCGACACAGTGCCCCCGGACCTGTTCGGCCTAGGGGCACCGTGACTTGTGGGCGCCGGATGGCGCGTATGCCGGCCTAGTGGACGACCGCCTTCTCCGCACCAGCGCCGGTAAGGGAGCGGACCTCCATCTCGGCGTACTTCGCCTCGTTGTGCTCGGACGAGGTGACCGAGCCGAGCCAGCCGAGGAAGAACGCGGCCGGGACGGAGATGAGGCCGGGGTTGTTGAGCGGGAACCAGGCGAAGTTCGCACCCGGGATCATCGAGGTCGCCGTCCCCGAGACGACCGGCGAGAAGATGATCAGACCCAGCGAGATGAGCAGGCCGCCGTACATCGACCAGAGCGCTCCGCGCGTGTTGAACCGCTTCCAGAACAGCGAGTACAGGATCGTCGGCAGGTTCGCGCTCGCCGCGACGGCGAAGGCGAGGGCAACGAGGAAGGCGATGTTCTGGCCATTGGCGAGAATGCCGCCGACGATCGCCACCAAGCCGATGACCACTGCCGTGATCCGGGCAACCCGCACCTCGTCGTCCGCGCCGATCGTCCCGCGCTTGATCACCTGCGCGTAGACATCGTGGGCGAAGGACGCGCTCGCCGTGATGGTGAGCCCGGCGACGACGGCCAGGATGGTCGCGAAGGCGACCGCCGAGATGACCCCCAGGAGCAGCTCGCCACCGAGCTGGTAGGCCAGCAGCGGAGCCGCCGAGTTCTGACCGCCGGGAGCGGCCTTGATGGTGTCCGGGCCGACCAGCGCCGCTGCCCCGAAGCCGAGGATCAGGGTGACCAGGTAGAACAGCCCGATCAGCCAGATCGCCCAGACGACCGAGCGGCGCGCCTCCTTGGAGCTGGGCACGGTGTAGAAGCGCATGAGCACGTGCGGCAGGCCCGCGGTCCCGAGCACGAGCGCGATGGACAAGGAGATGAAGTCGATCTTGGCCGTCGTGGTCTTGCCGTACTGCAGGCCCGGGTTGAGGATCTTGTCGCCGATGGAGCCGGAGTTCTTGATGGCTGCGTCGAACAGCGCCGACAGGTTGAACCGGTAGATCCAGCCCACGGCCAGCGCCATGCCGACGGCCCCGATGATGAGCAAGGCCGCCTTGATGATCTGCACCCAGGTCGTGCCCTTCATCCCGCCGACCAAGACGTAGACGATCATCACGACTCCCACGACCGCGATGACGACGCTCTGCTGGCCGCGGTCGGTGATACCCAGGAGCAGGGCCACGAGGCCGCCCGCGCCGGCCATCTGAGCGAGCAGGTAGAACAGGCTCACCGCAAGGGTGGTGGTCGCTGCGGCCATGCGGACCGGCCGCTGCCGTAGCCGGAAGGAGAGCACGTCGGCCATTGTGAACCGGCCGGTGTTGCGCAGCAGCTCCGCGACGAGCAGCAGGGCCACCAGCCACGCCACGAGGAAGCCGATGGAGTAGAGGAACCCGTCGTAGCCGTTGATCGCGATGGCGCCGGCGATGCCCAGGAAGGATGCCGCAGAAAGGTAGTCGCCGGTGATGGCGATGCCGTTCTGGCGGCCGCTGAATGCCCGCCCACCCGCGTAGTAGTCCGCGGCAGAGGTGTTCTGCCTGGAGACCCGGATGACGATGACGAGGGTGATGGCGACAAAGAGGATGAAGATCGAGATGTTGAGGGCAGAGTTGCCGACCTGCGTCGCGGCGTGGAAGAGCTCGCTCACTTGAGCTCACCCCGCTCCATGTGCTCGGCGAGCCGCGCAGCCTCGGTGTCGAAGTTTCGGTCCGCCCATCGGACGTAGAGCATCGTGATGGCGAAGGTGGAGACGAACTGCCCGAGGCCGAGGATGAGCCCGACGTTGATGTTGCCCCAGAGCTTGATGGACATGAAGTCCGGTGCGAAGGCGGCGAGCAGGACGTAGAAGAAGTACCACGCGAGGAATGCCGCGGTCCACGGGAAGACGAACCTGCGGAATCGCCCGCGCAGCTGGCCGAACTCGCTCGACTGCTGCACTTCGATGTACCGGGCGGCCCGCTCCTCGTTGACGTCGTGTGTGGTAGTCAACAGTGACCTCCATCTGACAAAGGGCTGCGGTGACGCCCGCAGTCACGTGCGTCACACTTTGGGCCCCGTCGGCTGGCAGGGAAAGTGGCTAGGCGCCCGATGGGAAGCCGTTTCGCCAAGTGGGGTGGGACTGTGCGCCCAGCGGTCCGCCGCCACGCCGAGCGGTATGCCGGGCGGTTGGCTCAGATGCGCTCAGCGGCTCAGCGCGGCGGCCCGTTCGAGGCATGCAGCTCCTCTGGCGCGTGCAGGCGCACCAAGGTACGGGATGCGCCACGCGGGATCGATCCCGGTGTGGCGAGAGAGACGATGATGGCAACCATGAACGCGGTGGGGGTCGTCCACGCGGCGGGTTGCGCCAGCAGGGTGCCCACCCACCCGCCGACGGCCGCCGACCAGCCGAAGAAGGTCAGGCTTGCTGATCCGACCGCGAGCGCCCCGCCGACCAGCAGCCCGCAGACGGCACCCTTGACGGACAAGCCGCGCCACCAGACGCCGAGCACCAACAGGGGGCACAGGGTCGAGGCGGCGATGGCGAAGGCGAGCCCGACCGTGTCGGCGATGGTGACGCTGGGCGAAAGCCACGACGCGGCATACGGGATCGCGACGGCGACCACGCAGGCGAGCCGGAAGCTGTGCGTGCGTGGCAGGTCCAGCCCGACTCTGCGGTTGAGGGCGCCCGAGAGCAGGTCCTGGTCAATGACGCCGGCGACGGACACGGTGAGCCCGCTTGCGGTGGACAGGAACGCGGCGAAGGCGCCGCCGGCGAGCATGGCGGACAGCAGATCTCCCAATGTGCCGGGAACGACGGCGTGCGGCAGCAGCAGCAGCACCGTATCCGAGCGGCCGCCCTGATCCAGGGCCGGCAGGTACACCCGCGCGAGCAGGCCGTGGATGGAGGGAAACAGGTAGAACGTCCCAAGCAGCCCGATGACGATGACGGTGGTCCGGCGCGCGGCCCGGCCATCGGGGTTGGTGTAGAAGCGCACCAACACGTGTGGCAGGCCCATGGTGCCCAGGCACAGCGCGAGGATGGTCGAGTACGTCGAGTAGACGGGGTGCTCCCTGGCGGCGAACCCCGGCAGCACGGAACCGAAGGGGCCGCCCTCGTCGGTCGCGGACGGCAACGGGGCGCCTCCCTTGAGCCAGACCCACGCCATGACGAAGGCCGGGATGGAGATGGCGGCCAGCTTGATCCAGTACTGCATGGCCTGCACGAGGGTGATCGAGCGCATGCCGCCCGCCGCGACGCTGGCCAGCACGACCACGGCGACGATGAAGCTGCCGACGGCGGGCGGGGCACCTGTGACGGTCGCCCAGGCAAGCCCGGCACCCTGGAACTGCGGCAGCAGGTAGAGCCAGCCGATGCCCACGACGAGCAGCGAGGCGACTCGGCGGGCCCCGACCGACTGCAGCCGGGTCTCGGCGAAGTCCGGGATGGTGTACGCCCCCGACCGGCGAAGCGGCGCGGCGACGAGCGTCAGCAGGACCAGATAGCCGACCGTGTAGCCAACGGGAAGCCAGAGCATGTCGGCGCCGAGGGCGTAGACCAGCCCGACGATCCCGAGGAAGGATGCCGCCGAAAGGTATTCGCCGCTGACGGCGGACGCGTTCCACCCGGCAGTGACCAGCCGGCTGGCGACGTAGAAGTCGCTGGTTGTGCGGGACAGGCGAAGCCCCATCGCCCCGACTCCGAGCGTTGCGGCACACACGAGCACGATGGCGGCGACGCTGTAGGGGCTGTCCACGGGCCCGATGCCTATCCCCTGGTGACGAGCTCGGCGAAGTCGCGCTCGATGCGTTCGGCCGCTCGGACGTGGTAGCGCGCGGCGAAGAACACCACCGGGTAGACGAGGAAGCCGACGAGCAGGTAGGGCAGGGGCAGCGGGCCTACGTACAGCGAGCTCGCCGCCGGGACCAGCAGGAAGAGGGCCGGCAGGCCGCCGAGGACCACGAGGACGCCGAAGAGCACGCGCAGTGCCAGGCGCAGCTGCACGCGCAGCAGGGCGGTGAGGTAGACCTCGCCCAGCCCGGTCTGCTCGGTCAGCTCGTCCTGCACCGGGTGCAGCTCGGCGCGCCGCCGGGCGTCCCGCCGGGGCGAGGTCACTCGGACCCGCTTGGGCGGGCCGCTGGGGTGGCTCATCGGTTCGTCGTGGAACGGATCAGCCGGTCGCGCAGCGCCCGGGTATGCCGTCGGCTCACCTCGAGCTCGCTGTCGTCGACCAGGCGTACGCGGCACCGACCACCGTTGATGGTGACGGCGGTGATGTGGTGCGTGGACACCAGCGTGGAGCGGTGGATGCGCACGAACCCGTGCTCACCCCAACGTTCTTCGAGCGCGTTGAGGGAGATGCGGACCAGGTGGGAGGCTTTGCCCGTGTGCAGCCGGGCGTAGTCGCCCTGCGCCTGCGCGTAGAGGATCTGGCTGCGCTGCACGAACGTCGTGACCCCGCCGAGCTCGACCGGGATGGTTTCGTCGCTCGGCAGGTCCGTCCCCGGCATACCCGCCGCAGCGGCCTCAGCCCGTCCAGCCACCACCCGGCGGACGGCCTCGCCAAGCCGGTCCGGGCGCACCGGTTTCATGACGTAGTCGGTCGCCTCCAGCTCGAAAGCGGTCACGGCGTGCTCGTCGTATGCCGTAACGAAGACGACTTGGGGTCGCTCCGCGAACCGGGACAGCACCCGGGCGAGGTCGAGCCCGTCGAGGCCGGGCATCGAGATGTCGGTGAAGATGACGTCGATCGAATGCG
>JBIOUP010000247.1:0-13741 GCA_044867305.1 Dermatophilaceae bacterium | reverse complement strand
CCGGAGTGGGTCGCGGCGGCGGCGGTGTTGGCGGAGTACGACGAGGTCACCGCACTGTCCCGCCCCGGCGCCTACGACCCTGCGTGGATCCTGACGGCAGCCGCCGACCGGCTCGAAGCCGATCCGGCAGCGCTCGAGCGAATCCGCGCACAGCTCCGTCTGGTGGTCATCGACGACGCTCAGGAGCTGACGTCGGCAGCGGCCCGTCTGGTGTCGGTCGTGGCCGCACCGACGATGCAGCTGGTCCTCATCGGCGACCCGGACAGCGCCGTGCAGACCTTCCGCGGCGCCGACCCGCGCCTGCTGACGGGGCAGTGGCCCGCGCTCGGCGACGTGCCCACGGTCGTGTTGCGCACGGCATACCGGCAGCCCGGCCAGCTGCACCAGGCGCGAGACCGGGTCGTCGCCCGGATCGGCGCCGTTGGAGGGGGTGCCCAACGCGCCGCCTCCCCGAGCCGCGAGGGGGGACGGGTCGAGGTGGCCCTGTTGCGCGCCGTGGCGCAGGAGGGCGCCCACGTCGCGTCGGTGCTTCGGCGGGCCCATCTGCTGGACGGTATGCCGTGGGCCGACATGGCGGTCGTCGTGCGCGGGCAAGGGCGCACCGCCACGCTGCGCCGGGTCCTTTCGGCAGCGGGCGTTCCGGTCGCACCAGCGACCACAGAGCTGCCGGTTCGCGACGAGGTGGCGGTGCGACCGCTGTTGGCGCTGTTGGATTTGTGCCTTCGCCTGGCGGTCGATCCGACGGCCGTGGTCACGCCGACCGAGGCGGTCGACCTGCTGTTGTCCCCGCTGGGCGGCGCAGACGCGGTGCGGCTGCGGCGGCTGCGCCGACACCTGCGCCGTGCCGAGCTCGAGAGCGGGGCCGGCCGGTCCAGCGACGAACTGCTGGCCGCAGCCATCGGCGACCAGCAGGCCAGCGATGCCTCCGGGCCCGACGGGGCGCCGCTGCGCCGGCTCACGCGCGCCGTGCGAGCGGGTGTCGACGCGGCCCGGCGCGGTCCGCAGGGTCGGGGGTGGGCCCGTGGAGTGACGGCAGAGACCGTCCTGTGGGCGATCTGGTCGGGGCTGGAGCTGGCCGGGCCCTGGCAGCGGGACGCGCTTCGTGGCGGCCCGCGAGGGCAGCGGGCCGACCGCGACCTGGACGCCGTGGTGGCGCTCTTCGATGCGGTGGCCCGGTTCGTCGACCGGCTGCCCACGACCGGCCCGGACCTGTTCCTCGACCACATCCGTGGCGAGGAGGTGCCCGGCGACACCCTCGTTGCCGGGGCTGCAGGCGCGGGGTCGGTTGCGCTGGTCACCCCGGCCGCCGCCGCTGGACGTCAGTGGCGCCTGGTCGTCGTCTCCGGTGTGCAGGAAGGGGTTTGGCCAGACCTCCGGCTGCGGGGCTCGCTCCTTGGCTCTGAGCATCTCGTCGACGTCGTCACCGGGCGTGTCGCCACGGCGCGGGGGGCCCAGGCCGCCGTGCGCTATGACGAGACCCGCCTGTTCCATGTCGCGGTGACCCGGGCGAGCGAGCGGCTGGTCGTCACCGCGGTTCGCAGCGACGACGAGCAGCCGTCGGTGTATCTGGACCTCATCGACCCGGCGGAGGGCGCGGTGGAGGCCCGTCCGTTCACCACGGTTGGCCGCGCTTTGACCATGCGAGGGCTGGTGGGCGAGCTGCGTCGTGGGGTGGCTTCTCCTGACGCCGCCGGCCGGCGGCGGTGCGCAGCGCTGCTGGCCCGGCTCGCCGAGGCCGGGGTTGCGGGTGCTGACCCGGGGTCCTGGTGGGCACTGCTGCCCGAGCCGTCGCAGCGCGCCAGGAGAGCGGGCGCCGCGCCGGTACGCGTCTCGCCGTCCAAGGTGGAGCAGTTCGGCCGATGCGGGCTGCAGTGGCTGCTGCGGGCGAACGGTGGCGATGGGCCGAAGAGCGCGCCGGCGAGCATCGGCACGCTCGTCCACGACGTCGCCGCCGCGCTGGGCGACGTCGACGCGGCAGCGTTGCAGGCCGAGATCGACAGGAGGTGGCCGCAGCTGGGCCTGCCGCCCGGATGGGTCACCGAGCGCAAGCGGGCCGAGGCGCATGCCATGGCTCGGCGGCTGGCCGAGTACCTCGCCTCCGACCAAGCCCGGCAGTGGGAGCTGGTCGGCTCTGAGGTGCCCGTTGACGTGACGGTGGGTCGCGCCGTGCTGCGGGGACGCGTCGATCGGCTCGAACGGCATACCGAGACGGGCGAGCTGCGGGTCATCGACTACAAGACGGGATCGACACCCACCAACAAGGCCGACGTTGCGGCGCACCCCCAGCTGGGGGCCTATCAGCTTGCCGTCGAGCAAGGCGCGTTCGCCGCACACGGGGCGGTGTCCGGGGGGGCCGCGCTGCTGCAGCTCGGCAAGGCCGCGAACAAGTCGGTCACCCTCGTGGTGCAGCCCGCGTTACGCAAGGCCGAGAACCCCGGGTGGGCCCACGAGATGGTCGTTGGCACCGCGCAGGGGATGGCCGGCGCAGTCTTCGCGGCCCGACCTGGTGAGCACTGCCGGATGTGCCCCGTGCGGTCGTGTTGCCCCGCTACCCCCGACGGGCGGGCCATCTGATGCGGCCGCCGTACTCCGCCGCCATGCTCGCCGAGGCGACCGGTGCCGGCTACGCCCCAACGGCAGAGCAGGCTGCCGTTATCGAGGCCCCGCCTGGTCCGCTCCTCGTCGTCGCCGGAGCCGGGAGCGGAAAGACCGAGACCATGGCCGCCAGGGTGGTCTGGCTGGTGGCCAACGGCCACGTCGAGCCCGACCAGGTCCTGGGGCTCACCTTCACCCGCAAGGCGGCCGCCGAGCTGGCCGACCGGGTGAGCAAGCGGCTACGCCGCCTGCGCTCCGCCGGGCTGTGGACGCCGGCACCGGACAACGACGGCGCCGAGGTGCTCGGCGGCACGCCGACGGTCTCGACCTACCACTCGTATGCCGGCCGACTCGTCTCCGAGCACGGCTTGCGCCTCGGCTACGAGTCCGACGCTCGGCTGCTGTCGGAGGCGGCCGCCTGGCAGTACGCGGCCGAGGCGGTGTACCGATACGACGGCGACATGAGCGAGGTGGACCGCGCCGAGTCGACGGTCATCGCGGCCGTGGTCGACCTGGCATCAGAGATGGCCGAGCACCTGCTGTCGACCTCAGACGTCGCCGACGAGCTTGATCGCATCGTCGCCGCCATCGACGCGACGCCCCTGCCGGCCAAGGGCGGCGCACGGCTGCCCGGCGACCTGGTGGCGCTGCGGTGCCGGCTGCGAGCTCGCCGGGCCGTGCTGCCGATCGTCGAGGCGTTCCAGGGGCTCAAGCGGCAGCGCGACGCCGTGGACTTCGCCGACCAAGTCGCTCTGGCCGCCCGACTCGCGGTGGCGTTCCCGGACATCGGCCGGGCCGAGCGGGACCGGTACCGCACGGTGCTGCTCGATGAGTTCCAGGACACGTCGGAGGCGCAGCTGGTTCTGCTGCGTTCGCTGTTCGTGGCCGCGGGTGGGCAGGTGTCCGTGACCGCAGTGGGTGACCCGCATCAGTCGATCTACGGCTGGCGAGGCGCAAGCGCCACCACGCTGGTGCGCTTCCCCGCCGAGTTCCCCGAGGGGCACGAGCCGGCCCGGGAGCTGCCCCTGGCGACAAGCTGGCGCAACGACGCCCGGATCCTCGACGTCGCCAACCTCGTTGCCGAACCGCTGCGCCACAGCGGCCCGGTCGACGTGGTCCGGCTCCGACCCCGCCCCGACGCGGGCTCCGGGGATGTCGCCGTGGCTCGCCTGGGCACCTACGTGGAGGAGGCCGACCACATCGCCTCCTGGCTGAGGCAAGCTCGGTCTCGCGCGGGGGTCTCAGCGGCCGTGTTGTGCCGCAAGCGTTCCCAGTTCGGGCCGATCATCGACGCCTTGGAGCGCCAGGGGCTGCCGTACGAAGTCGTCGGCCTGGGGGGCCTGCTGCTCACCCCCGAGGTCGAGGACCTGGTCGCGGCGCTGCGCGTGGCCGCCGACCCCAGCCGCGGTGACGCGCTCATGCGGCTGCTGACCGGCGCGATGTGCCGGCTGGGGGCAGCCGACCTCGACGCATTGCACGCCTGGGCCCGTGAACGGCAGTGGGTCCAGCGCCGTCAGGACCGCGGTGAGCTCGGTCTGGCGCTGCCCGAGGATCCAGCCGAGCGCGACGAGGATGAGCCGGGCGAGGAGCCGGCCGGCACCCTCGTCGAGCTTGCGGCAGATGCCGTCGACGACCCGAGCATCGTCGAGGCGATCGAGCACCTGCCACCCCCCGACTGGAGGGGGCGCGAAGGCGAGCGGATGGATTCCGCGGCCCAGCAACGGGTGGGCGTCTTGGCGGAGGCGCTCAAGACCCTTCGGGGACTCACGGCGCTCCCTCTGGCCGACCTGGCCGAGGCGGCCGAGCGCGCTCTCGGCCTGGACATCGAGGTGCTGGCTCGGCCCGAATACTCGCCGGAGGCCGCCCGCGCGCACCTGGACGCCTTCGCCGACGTGGCGAGCGCCTTCAGCGTCTCAGCCGACCGGCCCACGCTCGATGGCTTTCTCGCCTGGCTGGACGCCGCTCTCGCCGAAGAGCGGGGGCTGGACAAGGGCTACATCGAGCCGTCGCCGGACGCCGTCCAGGTCCTCACCGTCCATGCTGCCAAGGGACTGGAGTGGGACTGTGTCGCCATTCCCGGCCTCGCCGTCGGCACCTTCCCGGCCCGGGACAGCGGCGTCACCCCGAGTCACGACGGCACGACGTGGTACGTCAAGGACGCAAGTGTCCCCGGGTGGACGCGCGGGATCGGCGGTGTTCCCTACTCGCTGCGCGGCGACTCTGACGGGCTGCCTCTGCTGCGGTATGCCGGCGCTGCCGACACCAAGGTGCTCGCCGGCTGGTATGGCGAGTTCACTCGGGCATCGGGCCAGCACAGCCTCGCCGAGGAGCGCCGGCTGGCCTACGTTGCCATGACCCGGGCCCGCCGACGCCTGTTGCTCACCACCGCGGTCTGGTCGACTCCCAAGACGGTGCGGGTCACCTCGCCGTTCCTGGACGAGATCCACCGTCGCGCCGCGGATCTCGGGGTCCGCGTGGAGCACTGGGCCGACCTGCCTGGTCCGACCGAGGGCAAGGACAACCCGGTGGCCGAGGACAACGTCGTCGCCTGGTGGCCACAGGATCCCCTGCGGGCTCGCCGACTGGCCTTGACAGACGCCGCGAGCGCCGTCCAAGCCGCCCGGCGGGCGCTGATCACGGGGCCGCAGGACGGCCTCGGATTCCTGCTGACGCTCGACGACGCGTACGTCGTGGATGCCGAGGTGCTGCTCGCCGAGCAAGCCGCGGCGGGCGCATCCAGCGAGCCCACCGTGGCACTGCCTGCTCACCTGTCCGCCTCGGCGCTGGTCGCGCTGGCGGCCGATCCGGCACGGTTCGCTCTCGCGCTGCGCCGGCCGATGCCAACTGCGCCGGCCCTGGCCGCGCGCCGCGGTACGGCGTTCCACGCATGGGTCGAGCAGCACTACGCGAAGGCGGCGCTGGTCGACATCACCGATCTGCCCGGTTCCGCCGACGAGGGCGGCGCGGCCGACGACGAGGACCTGCCAGCGATGAAGGCGCACTTCCTGGCCAGCGAATGGGCCGCCCGCACACCTGTGTCAGTCGAGATCGCCATCGAGACCGTACTCGACGGGATCGCCATCCGTGGTCGCATCGACGCGGTGTTCCCGCGAGGCGACGGTGGGTTCACCATCGTCGACTGGAAGACCGGTGCCGAGCCGTCCGGGCGGGAGGCCGCCGTGCGTGCCCTGCAGCTGGGCGCCTACGCCCTGGCCTACCGCCGGCTGCGCCGGTTGCGAAGCGACGCGGTGGACGCCGCCTTCTACTACGCGCAGAGCGGGCGCACCGTGCGACCCGACCTCCCCGGGGAGGGCGAGCTACTGGCGCTGCTGCAGGCGGTGCCCAGCTAGGCGGTCACTCGTAGTCCGGCGCAGCCGAGGCGACCCGCCGAGCCTCCTCCTCGTCGTCGTCCGCGACGGGCAGGTGCTGCTCGATGACGTCAGCCTCGTCCGCGTCCGGTGGGACGACGGCACTGCCGTGTTCGACCACGACGGCGCTCTCGTCGTCGGCCTCGTTGATCCGGGCCTCTTCCGAGCGTTCGAACAGGTGGGCATCGCGCCAGTCGTCCGAGTCATGCTCGACCAACTCGTCGACGCCGATGTCGGAGAGGGAGTTCCGCGACCGCATAAGCCACCCCTTCGCTCGTCGGACCCCTCCATTGTGGCCCTTTGACCGCAACTTCGCGACCCCGCTGGCGTACCCAGGTTCCGCTGGAGCGCGGTCTGCGTTTCCGAACATCTGGGTAGTGTGCGTCCCAGGACGAGAGGACCATCGCCATGGACATCACCGAGGTGCTCTTGCACCAGCACCACGAGCAGCGGCGGATCTTCGCCGTGCTAGACGAGTGGCCTCGTGATGACCCCGAGAGCCTGGCCGCAGTATGGAAGCGACTACAGGTGCTGCTGGAGACCCACGAGGAGGGGGAAGAGCGGTCCGGTTTCTGCGCTTCGAGTCGCTGAAGGCCGCCGACGGGGTGCCCGCGGTCGACAAAGACCCGCAGGACTACGTCCGACAGCACACGTCGAGCGGTCAGTAGCTGTCGTCAAACCGCCCGCGCGACCGCTCTTACTGACCGCTCGATGACTGCGCCGGCCTGCCGTCCGGAGGCTCCTCTTCGCTGGGCTGGTCCGCTTCCTCCAGCAGCCCGCGCACCTTGGCCAGCTGGTGCTCGGGGATCTCCTGGGTGGTCCCCGCGCCCGCGTGGCCGTTCAACGCAGCGACCCCGTTTGCCTCAGCGGCGCTGCCGGAGCGCTCGGTCGGCTCCTCGTCCGCCACGACGAGGCTCAGCACCGGGGGCTCGGGGGCTGGCGTTGGCACCGGCGGAGCGAGACGAGTGTCGGCGGCCGTGCGTTCCTCCAGTCGGCGAAGCTGGGCTGACAGGTCCCGGACGAGCTCTCCGTCGCCGGCCGTGGCTGCCGTGAGCAGATCGGTGAGCAGGTGCAGCTCGAAGACCAGGACGGCCCGGCGCAGCAGGTGCGCGTCGGGGCGCTCGATGCGCGAGTTCGAGTAGGCCTCGAGCACGGACTCCACCGCCCGATCGGATGCCTCGCCGACCACGGCAGCGAGATCGTCGGCAGGGTCGGCAACCTTGGCGTCCTCCCAGCCGGTCATCGCCCTGACGTGTCCGCTGGACGCATCGTCCTCCGAGTCGAACACGGTCAACAGCGCCCGCCCGTCCACGCGGCCATGGGTGGGCACCGGCGCGAACCGCCACAGGCTGACGTCCTCCAAGGCTCGCTCCCAGCGCTGCAGCAGGCCCGGGGGGACGTGGCCGGTCGAGGCCGCCCTGTCGAGCTCGGCCAGATGCCGGTGGCGGTAGGTCTCCGGGTCGTATGCCGGCACCCCGGCTTCGTCGAAGACGCCCCGGTCCACGTTGTGCAGCGCCGCGATCGTGCGGCCGATCTCGGCGGCGAGGCCTGGACCGGGTGGCAACGCGGGCAGGTTGAGCGGGCGTCCGGTCAGATGGGGGTAGACCATGGCCCGGCCGTGCGTGACATCGGTGAACCCTTTCGGGCTCGGCACCTGGAAGGGCAGCCGACGCGCCAGCAGCCCGAGAAGCGACACGACGGCATCCTGGCGCGCCCCGTCGGCCGCGGACTTGGGCACCCGGACGGTCCAGCGTCGCTGCTGGGTGTCGACGACGAACCCGACGTCGAACCGGGCGCCGGCGCGCGGCAGCACGGCCTGCACCGTGACGGGGTCGAGACCGGCAACCGCAGTGCTGGCCAGAGCGGCGAGGTAGGCAGGTGAGCGGCTCACCCTTCCACCGTAGGCGCTCGAACCCGCCGTAGGCTGGAGGACGTGTCTGCCGGCGCCGAGTTCCTCACCGGGCTGGCTCTATCGCGGGGTGACCTGGACCGCGCGGCGCTGCTTCGCGCCGACCCCGAGCTGCTGGCCAAGATGCTGGCTGAACCGGCGACCCGAGTTGCCGCCCTGCGCCGCGACACCATGGCCGTCGCCGATGTGGGCGGGCTGGCGACCCGTGCTCCCGTGCCGCAGGACGCCAGCCGGCTGGCCTTCTTCCTCGGCGTCGTGCACTCGAGAGACGATGCCGGCCGCACGGCATACCTCGGGGTGGTCGAGGCCGAGGAGCCGCAGCCGGGCTGGTCGACGCTGCGCCAGGTGGGAGCCGTGCTCGGGGACCGCGACGCCGGCATCTTCACGACGACCCTGGCCCTGGCCAACTGGCACCGCGCGCATGGCTTCTGCTCGCGGTGCGGGGCGGCCACCGAGCCCGTGCTGGCCGGGTGGGTGCGCCGGTGCGGCACGTGCGGGAGCGAACACTTCCCCCGGACGGATCCTGCGGTGATCATGTCGGTGATCGACGACGACGAACGACTGCTCCTCGGCAGAGGGGTCTCGTGGCCACCGAACCAGTACTCCGTGCTGGCCGGTTTCGTCGAGCCCGGCGAGTCGTTCGAGGCCGCCGTCGTGCGCGAGGTGCTCGAGGAGAGCGGCGTGCTTGTCGATGACGTGCGCTACCTGGGCAACCAGCCGTGGCCCTTCCCCACGTCGATCATGGTCGGCGTGACGGCGCGGGCGGTGACGACCCAGCTGCGCCACGACCCCGACGAGATGGCCGAGGTGCGCTGGGTGACGCGGGAGGAGTATGCCGGCTACCTTCGCGACGGCTCGATCCGCGTCCCCGGCGGCATCTCGATCGCCCGCCGGCTCATCGAGCGCTGGCTGGGGACGAGGCTCGAGGATGCGGCCGGGCGCCCGGTGGTGGAAGGGTTTCGTCCGCGATAGCGGCCAGGCGGCCCGGGTTGGCCGGCGCGGCGTCCTCGAAAGGTCCGTAGGTGCGGTTATTCGATAACAACATCTACTGACCTTTGGGCGGGACCGTGCGGGTCATGGCAGCCCGCCTTGGCCTCCGAGTCCCGCGTCGCGCGCTCGCGCCACCGCCTCGGCCCGCCCGCCGACCTGCAGCTTGGTGAAGATGTTCGACACGTAGTTGCGCACGGTCTTGCCGGAGAGGAACAGCCGCTGGGCGATCGCGTCGTTGGTGAGGCCGCGGGCGACGAGGTCGAGGATTTCGCGCTCTCGCTCCGTGAGGTCACCAAACGGTGCGCCGCCGCCGCCCCGTCCGGCGAAGAAGTCCATGACCCGTGCAGCGACACCGGCGCTGAAGATGACCTCCCCACGTGCCACCGCGGTGATCGCCGAGGTGATCTCGTCGCGGCCGGCGCCCTTGAGCAGGTAACCGCGAGCCCCGGCCCGCATCGCCGCGAAGACCGTCTCGTCAGCGTCGAGCATGGTCAGCACCAGAACGCTCACCGTGGGGTGCGCGCCGACGATCTGCCGTGTCGCATCGACGCCCGACAGTCCCGGTAGGTGCAGGTCCATGAGCACGACGTCGGGCAGCAGCTGTGCGGTGCGCTCGACCGCCTGCTCACCTGTCTCTGCCTCTGCCACGACCTCGACGCCGTCGACGACCGAGAGAGCGGCGAGCAGGCCCTCCCGGTAAAGCGGATGGTCGTCGACGACCAGGACGCGAAGGCTCATGTCGGCCGCACCGGCAGCCGAAGGACGACACTGGTACCCCGCTGGCCAGCTCCCGGGCCCACGTCGAGCGTCCCGCCGAGCTCCTCGGCGCGCTGCTCCATCGACCGCAGGCCGACGCCCGGACGCACCGGATCGGGCATGCCGAGGCCGTCGTCGCACACGGTGAGCACGACCTTGGCGTCCGTCGCGGACAGCGATACCTGCACCAGCGTGGGAGCCCCGTGCCGCACCGCATTGGTCAGCGCTTCGGCGGCGACGAGGTACGTCGCCACGTCCACCGCAGCCGACCGATCGGGCAGTGCCGACGCGCACAGCACGACGCGATGGCCGGGCGCGTCGAAGCGCGTCACGAGCTCCTCCAGTGCGCCGGTCAGACCGAGCTCGTCCAGCGGCGGCGGGCGCAACCCCGAAACGACCGCCCGGACGTCCTCGACGGCGGACCGCAGCCGGACCGTCGCCCGGTCGAGCATCGCATCGGCCTTGGCCGGATCCTTCGAGTAGACCTCGCGGGCCGCCTCCACCTGCAACGCGGCCGCGGCCAGCGTCGGGCCCAGGCCGTCGTGCAGCTCACGATGCAGCCGACGCCGCTCGTCCTCACGTCCGGTGACCAGGCGCTCCCGCGAGGATCGAAGCTGCCGGGCCAGGTCCGCGGCGTGTACCAGGACTGCGAGCTGGATGATGACGCCGTCGATGAGGCGCTGCTCGCGCGCGGACATGCGCTCGACCCGGCCACCCAGGTCCAGGGTGCCGACGACCTTTCCCGCGTAGACGAGGGGGATCGAGGTGCTGCTGACGGCCGCGTCGTCCGCAACGTCTGCCGGGGCCGCGCTGATGAGCGTGCCGTCCGCGCCGAGCACCCGGACGGCATCCAGGTCGAGCAGGCGGCGGAGCCGTTCGGCGACGTCGGGCACCACCTGCGCGGCCGCCTCGGCGGGGTCGCTGGCGTCCTGCATACGCACACCAAGGCGGGCCAGCAGCACGTCCGGCGCCTCGGACTCCCCGTGCACGAGCCGGTTGACCACTCGCTGGACGTGGCCGTGCACGGTGGCGACGACGACGGCCACGACGACGGTAGCCAGGACGGGCACCCCAGCCGTGCTCCCTAGAACGCCGCCGAGCGCCCCGACGAGGGCGACGTAGAGCACGACGACGAGCACCGAAAGGACGGCGTAGGCCAGCGAGCGGGACAGCACGACCTCGACGTCCCACAGGCGGTAGCGCAGCACGGCGGCGACGCAGCTCACCGGCAGAGCGACCGTGGCGAGCGCGAGCAGCGCGGGCTTCCAGGAGTCCGGCGCCGGGAAGGCGGCCGCCGCAAGCACCACGGTGACGAGCAGGCCGAGGACGATCCACGACAACGCGCCGCGGTCGCCGCCGGCGTGGCGCCATCGGCTGACCAGCACGGCGAGGCCGCCGACCAGGCTCACCAGGGTGAGTGCGGTCAGCGGCACGGTGAACCCGGGCTGGAGCACGACGTCGATGGCGAGCGGGTTGGCGTAACCGCTCAGGATCAGCGGGGTGTCGAGGCGGTCGTACGGCGTGAGAGCAAACTGGGCCGCGGTCAGCGAGAGCACAGCAAGCGCGAGCGCCAGCAGCGGGCGGTGCCGCGGGGAGGCGAGGCGCCCGTCGGGTAGCAACAACGGCAGCAGCAGGGCAACGGCCAGGTAGCCGAGCACCCAGATCCACTCGCTGAGCCACAGCGCCACGCCCACCAAGGGCCAGTCCGCACCGACGCCGGCGACGGCATACTCCATGGTGAGCGCCCCGAGCGCCAGCGTGGCACCGATTCCGAGCAGCAACCAGCCGACGCGCTCGCGGGGTCGGGCCGCGGCCAGCCAGCAGCCGGTCGACGAGTATGCCGCGCCGCCCACCACTACGAAAGGCCAGAACGACAGGAACGCCTGCGCGCTCGCAATGTCGGCGTTTCGCGCCTGCAGCAAGACCGCCGTGGCGCACGCAGCGAACGCCATCCCGGCCACCCCGAACGCGGTCGCCCGCAGCCGCGTCGAGGCGCCGTCGGAGCGAGCCGGTCGTAGCACGGCTTCGAGTATGGCCGCCGCAGCGGGTCTCGGCACAGGGACAGGATGTCCCGACCAGGACAGGACCAGGACACCTGGGCGCGGACCGGCCGCTGGCGCATCGTTGCTGCTCGTAGGCACGACCCCACCAGGAAAGGAAACTCCGATGACCACCCTGTCCACAGCCGCAACGACCACCGACGTCACCCGCCGCGCTCGCGCCCCGTGGACCGTCCACGCCGCCGCTGCCATCACCACGCTCATCAACAGCATGACGTGTGTCGGCGCCGTCTACTTCGCCTTCCACGACGACCCCACCCGCCCGGCATCCGCGCCCGCCTTCGGCAGCTGGCAGGCGATGACGCTCATGCTGCTCATCGTCGGCTATGCCGTGACGGCGCTCGCGACCGTACCCGGCCTCTACCGCCGGTCGCGGCTGGCCTGGGGCGTTGCGTTGGGCGTTGTCGGCGCGCAGTTCCTCTTCGGCGCCCTGAAGTACCTCGGCCTGGGGGAGAGCGCAGCCGGGCTGTTCATCGTCGTCGACATCGTCATCGCCGCGTGCCTGCTGGCGGCGCCGACCCGTCGGCACGTCGGGGTGCAGTAAAGCCAGGGCAGCACGAAGGCCGGCGTCCGAGCCGCGGCCGAGCGCGAACCGCTCACCGCACGGGCGTCGGCCTTCGTTGTCTGCCCGCCAGAGGGTTCGCCCCGGGACCATCGACAGGCACCAAGGCCGCCCCGAGGGCTCTCACAAACTCCACGACCTGTCGCCTGCTCCATGATGCATCGTGGAGCAGGCGACAAGTCGTGGACCTTTGGGGCCAGTCGACGACGAGGTCCTGCAGTGGTGCGGCTGCGGGCTCACATCAGGACAACAGCTGCACAATCCGCTGTGGGTCGGCCAGGTCTCGCCAGGTCAGCCGGACAACGCGGTAACCGAGCCGCCGGAGGGTGTCCTCACGGCGCTTCTCGTCGATGAGAGCTTGACGCCCGTCGGCGCCGGCATACTTGACGTCTCCGTCGAACTCGACCACAAGCCGTTGTTCTTCGAACAGGAAGTCGACACGGGCGACGAACCTGCCGCGCTCGTCGCAGATGTCGGCCTGCTGGCGTGGCTGCGTCAGGCCAAGGTCGGCGAACACGAGACGCGACCACGACTCGCCTGCCGACTCCGAGGCTCCCGAGGCCAGCTCGGCCACGCGCAAGGGCACCTTGGGCCGGTGCTGCGCGTGGGCGATCTCACTCAGCTCTGCGCGGTCGAACAACCCCATTCGCAGACCAGCATCGGCAGCGATGAGTCCTGCACGAGCCCCGCTGACCAGGCCGGTCTGAACGACGGCGAGAGCCGGACTCACGACGCGCAGGCCCTCATGCTCCGAGACGGCGCCGGGGTCGACCGGCGCATGGAAGCGCACACAGTGAGCGCGGCGGGCGCGGCCCCGTCCGATTCCAGACAGATGGACCGGACCGATGTCGACGGTCAGAGCGGGCAGCCCCCACAAGATGATCGCGGACAGGTGGCTCACGGCATGGTCGGGCAGGTTGAGCGCAACCGACCGAGCGGCCAGCCGGTGCCGTTCCGATGCGGTGCTTGCACTGAACCGAGAACCGTCGATGTAAGCCCCGTGGCGGAACCGAACCAGCCCGCCGTCCCGGACCAGGCCACGAAGGTCGTTGGCGTTGAGACCGACGCTCGTCAGATCTCGGGCGCGCGCCACACCGCCTCGACTGGCGAGCGCACCTTGCGCAGATGCGTCCATCCGGACACTGTGCCGCCGAGGGCAGGTAGGCCGCGCGACCCCGGGCGGAGCTGTGGACGACGGTGCTGGCGTCGTCAGGGCTGTGGAGAAAGTCAGCTGGTCATGGCCCAGCGTTTACGCATGGCCCCAGCGTTTGGTCATGGCTCCGGCGCGGGCTGTTCCCAATGCACGAGCCAGCGCCGCTGCTGAACGAGCTCGCATCAGTAACTCAACGCACTGCTGCGCGCTCCATGACGCATCGTGGAGCCGGCGCAAACTCCTGGAGTTGTCGTGGCTGGTCGGCGCAAACTCGTGGAGTTGTCGGGCCGGGTCGGCGCAAACTCGTGGAGTTGTCGGGCTGGCGCAGGTCGTTCTCACCAGTAACTC
>JBIOUP010000246.1:0-12336 GCA_044867305.1 Dermatophilaceae bacterium | reverse complement strand
GACGTCGTCGGCTGGGACGGCTGCCTCTACCCCTACGCGTTCAACATCTCCGACTACGAGCCGCTGACCGGCCGGATCCATCAGCCGCCGCCCACCCACCAGGTCTTCGAGGCCAACAACCTCGTGGTCTGCAACTTCGTCCCGCGCAAGGTGGACTACCACCCGCTGTCCATCCCGGTGCCCTACTACCACTCGAACGTCGACAGCGACGAGGTCATGTTCTACGTGGACGGCGACTACGAGGCCCGCAAGGGATCGGGGATCGTCAAGGGCTCCATCTCGCTGCATCCCGGCGGCCACGCGCACGGCCCGCAGCCAGGTGCCATCGAACGCTCGCTGGGCATGGAGGCGTTCGACGAGACCGCCGTCATGGTCGACACCTTCGCGCCACTAGACATGGGCGAGGGCGGCATCGAGTGCGACGACGGGGTCTACTTCCGGTCCTGGAGCCGCAAGGTCACCTGAGGCCCCACCAAGCCCGAGCCCCGGCCCGCTCCCGACCCATGGGCCCCCTACCCACCCCCGGGGCCGGCTCCCCAGTAATGGGGGCCACGCCACACCCGCCCGGACACCTCCCCACTCGTCGGGGCCATGCCACACCCGCGGGGCCCACTCCCCACCCGTGGGGGCCACTCCCCACCCGCTAGGAGGGGTGGGCAGGCCCATCGAGGGGTGTGAAGAGCTGGTCAACGGGCCGGAGCACAGCATCTACTGCCCACTCGCGGTGGGTCAGGCCTCCACGAGAGGCTCACCGACCAACTCGGCGCCGGCGCCGCGCATCTGATGCAGGGCATCCTGCGTGGTCGCCGGCGCAACGCCGGCGGTGAGATCCAGCAGGACCCGGGTGCGGAACCCCTCGGCCACGGCATCGAGCGCGGTCGCCCGCACGCAGTGGTCGGTCGCGATGCCGACGATGTCGACGGCCTCGATCTGGCGCTCGTGCAGCCACTGCGCGAGGCCGACTCCCGCGGCCGGCTCACCGGCATACCCCTCGAACCCGCTGTATGCCGCGCTGAGGCGCCCCTTGCGAAAGACCGCGTCCGCCTGCTCGATGGCGCCCTTCGCGGCCGGATGGAACGCGGCGCCTGGGGTGCCTGCCACGCAATGCGCCGGCCAGGTCGTGCGGTAGTCGGGGTCCTCGGAGAAGTGCGGGCCGGGGTCCTCGTGCCAGTCCGCCGTGGCAGCCAGAGCGTCGTACCGGTCGGCGTTCTCGGCGTGCCAATCGGCGATGACCGCCGCCACGCGCTCGCCGCCGACGACCGCCAGCGAGCCGCCCTCGCAGAAGTCGTTCTGCACATCGACGATGAGCAGGGCGCGCCTGGTGAGGGACATGCCCTCATTATCCGCCGGGTGCCAGGGTGGACGACCGGCGGCGTCACTCGACGTAGATCGTGGGGATGCAGACCTCGCCGCGCTGCAGCTGCAAGGCAACCCGCGGCAGCTCGGCCCGGGAGCGCTGGTGACGCTCCCGGGCGTCGTCGAGGGTGGAGCGGTCGACGAGCTCCCCGTCGCGGACGAGGTCGACCATGAGGGCCCGGTCATTGCCGTCGGTGGCCGCAGGCGTGCGGACGCCCAGCACCTCGGCGTCGGCGCGGCCGTCCGTGCCGATCCGGCGCACGGCCCACTTGCGCCCCCCGATGGAGGGCTTGTCCTTGCTCTTCTTGGCCACCGGCTGCATCGTCCCGCTGGCGTCCTCGCGGACGACCAGCTTGTAGACCATGCTGCAGGTCGGCGCCCCCGACCCGGTGACCAGCTCGGTGCCCACGC
This sequence comes from Dermatophilaceae bacterium, assembly GCA_044867305.1. Lineage (GTDB taxonomy): Bacteria > Actinomycetota > Actinomycetes > Actinomycetales > Dermatophilaceae > Phosphoribacter. The sequence goes on along the minus strand of JBIOUP010000246.1, from coordinate 10,569 downwards.
CGTAGGCGTCGACCGGAGCAGCGGCAAGCGCCGCGATCGCGTGCTCGTTCAGATCCGACGTCACGACGATGCGGGTCTTCGTTGCACCGAGCGCGTCAAGCTGCGCGCGCACCTCGCGCGCCTGCGCGAGCAGGTCGCCCGAGTCCAGCCGCACCCCGCCGAGGGCCGGCCCGGCCAGCTCGACGGCGGTGGCGACGGCGGTGGGCACGTCATAGGTGTCCACGAGCAGGGTCGTCCCGAGGCCGAGCGCGTCCAGCTGGGCCCGGAACGCCTCGCGTTCGCTGTCATGCACCAATGTGAAGGCGTGCGCAGCCGTTCCCGCGGTGGGTACGCCGTAGCGGCGGCCCGCCTCGAGGTTGCTCGTGCGGTCGAAGCCGGCAACGTATGCCGCCCGCGCGGCCGCGACTGCGGCCTCCTCATGGGTGCGCCGCGAGCCCATCTCGATACACGGTCGCCCGGACGCCGCAGCGGTCATCCGGGACGCCGCTGAGGCAATCGCGCTGTCGTGGTTGAGGATCGACAGGACCAGCGTCTCCAGCAGGACCGCCTCGGCGAAGGTCGACTCGACCACGAACACCGGTGAGCCGGGGAAGAAGCACTCGCCCTCGGCGTACCCGCGGATCCGGCCGCTGAAGCGGTAGCCCTCCAGCCATCGGCAGGTCGGCTCGTCGACGACCCGTTGCCGGCGCAGTTGGTCGACCTCCTCGGGCCCGAACCGAAAGCGCATGATCGCATCGACGAGGCGGCCGGTGCCGGCCAGCACGGCATACCGGCGACCCTCGGGCAGGCGCCGGGTGAATGTCTCGAAGACGCACTGCCGGTGCGCGGCACCGCTGCGCAGCGCGGCCTGCAGCATGGTCAGCTCGTAGTGGTCGGTGAGCAGAGCGGTGCTGGCGGTCGGGTTCGCGGCCACGGCGACAGCCTAAAGTGGGGGCGTGTCCACTCCGGTGCGGGAGCGTGAGACCTCCAAGAGCGAGGTCCTCGAGCCGGCTCTGCCCTGGATCACTCTTGTGTGGAACGACCCGGTCAACCTGATGTCCTACGTCACCTACGTCTTCCAGACCTACTTCGGCTATTCCCGCCGCAAGTCCGAGAGGCTCATGCTGGACGTGCACCATAAGGGCAAGGCCGTGGTCTCGCACGGCAGCCGCGAGGCGATGGAGCGCGACGCGGAGGCCTTGCAGGGGTACGGCCTGTGGGCGACGTTCGAGAAGGACGCCTGACCGATGGCACACGCGTTCCGCCGTAAGGGCGACACGTTCATCGCCCGGATGGATCCCGCGGAGGTGGCCGTCGTCGCGGGGCTTCTGGACCAGACCCGCACCGTGTTGGAGCCCGAGGTGACTCCGACAGGCGACGCCTTCACCGACCTGGTCGCCGAGCTCGAGCATGACGCCGATCCCAGCTACGAGCACCAGGCGACTGAGGAACGCGACCCGGCTCTACGGCGGCTGCTGCCCGACGCCAACCGCAGTGACCCGGAGGCGGCGGCCGAGTTCCGCCGGCTCACCGAAGAGGGGTTGCGCCAGCGCAAGTACGCGAACCTGACCACGGCCATCGATGCCCTTGCCGGGTCCGGCCCGGACAAGGTGACCTTGACCCGACCCCAGGCCGAGGCGCTGCTCGTCGCGCTCACCGACACGCGGCTGTTGCTCGGCGAACGGCTCGGGTTGCAGACCGAAGCGGACACCGAGCGCCTCGCCCTCGAGGCGGCCCGCGCCGACCTCGACGACCCGATCGTCTATGCGGTCTCCGTCTACGACTTCCTCACCTGGCTGCAGGACTCGCTCACCGGGGCGATCATGGGACGGGGCCTGTTTCGCTGACCATCCCCGCGGTGTGACGCAGCCGACGCCGCGTGGTGGGCGACGGGTGTCCGTGCGGGTACCTATCCTTGGCGCGTGGCAGACGCGCCGATCGGAATATTCGACTCGGGCTACGGGGGGCTGACCGTCGCTCGGGCGGTGTTCGACCAGTTGCCCCACGAGTCGGTCGTCTACTTCGGTGATACTGCCCGCACGCCGTACGGCCCGCGCCCGATTGCCCAGACCCGCGAGTTCGCCATCGAGTGCCTCGACCGGGTCGTGGACCGAGGGGTCAAGGCCCTGGTCATCGCCTGCAACACGGCCAGCGCGGCTGTGCTGCATGACGCGCGGGAGCGGTATGCCGTGCCGGTCATCGAGGTGATCCGCCCAGCTGTGCGCCGAGCGGCCCGCGCTACCCGCAATAACCGCGTGGGCGTGATCAGCACGCGGGGCACGCACACGTCTCGCGCGTATCCCGACGCGTTCGCGGCGGCTCCGCATGTCGAGCTGCTGTCGGTGCCCTGCCCGAGGTTCGTCGAGTTCGTGGAGGACGGCGTGACCGGGGGCGACGAGCTGCTCGGCGTGGCGCGCAGCTACCTCACTCCGCTGCAGCGGGCCGAGGTCGACACACTCATCCTGGGCTGCACCCATTACCCGCTGCTCACCGGGGTCATCAGCTACGTCATGGGCGAGGGCGTCACCCTGGTGTCCTCCGCGGAGGAGACCGCGAAGGACCTCTTCCGCCTGCTCGCCGACACCGGGGCCCTGCGCCCCAACGGCAACGGCCAGCCGTCGCACGAGTTCATCACGACCGGAGACCCGCTCGTCTTCTCCCGCCTGGCGCGCCGCTTCCTCGGGCCGGAGGCGGCGGTCGAGGCCAACCGCGAGCCGGTGGCGGCCGGATGAAGCTCACCGTCGTCGGGTGCGCCGGCTCGGTCCCCGGGCCGGCGTCGGCAGCGTCGTGCTACCTGCTCGAGGCCGACGACGAAGCGCGCACCTGGCGCTTCGTCATCGACCTGGGCAGCGGCAGCATCGGCCCGCTGCAACGGCATACCGACCCGCTCGGACTCGACGCGGTGCTGCTCACCCATTTGCATGCCGACCACTACCTGGACCTCAACGCGCTGTACGTCATGCACCGTTACCGTCCCGGCACCGATGAGCGCCGTCCCATCCGGGTTGTCGGGCCGGCCGGCACCCCCCAGCGGGTGTCGCTGGCCTACTACGGCCGGATCGTCTCGATGGCCAAGCACTTCCGCTTCGAGACCCTTACCGACGGTCAGCCGGTGCACATCGGTCCGTTCCTGGTGACCCCCGCACGCACCGACCACCCCATCGAGTGTTACGGGTTCCGCGTCGAGGTCGACGGAAGGATCCTCGCCTTCACCGGCGACACCGACGCGTGTCCCGCCCTCGGCCCGCTGCTCACCGGCGCCGACCTGGTCTTCGCAGACTCGGCGTTCGTCGACGGGCGCGACGCCGAGCGCGGGATCCACATGACCGGGTCGCTGGCCGCCGAGGCCGCCATGGCCGCGGGAGGGGTCAAGCGGCTGGTCCTCACCCACATCCCGGCATGGAACGACCCGGAGGTATGCCGTTCGCAGGCCGCCGCGGTATGGGACGGGGAGGTCGAGCTGACCGCGCCGGGAGCTACCTACGAGTTCTAGCCAGCGCGGTTAGCCTTGGCTGATGACCCGACACGACGGCCGTGCGCCCGACCAAAGCCGTGACGTGACGATAACGCGCAACTGGCTCGACCACGCCGAAGGCAGCGTCCTGGTCGAGTTCGGCCGCACGCGGGTGCTGTGCGTGGCTTCGTTCACCGAGGGCGTTCCCCGCTGGCTCAAGGGCCAGGGCCTGGGATGGGTGACCGCCGAGTACGCCATGTTGCCCCGCGCCACCAACACCCGCTCCGAACGCGAGTCAGTCAGGGGCCGGGTCGGCGGACGCACCCACGAGATCTCGCGGTTGCTGGGTCGGTCGTTGCGGGCGGTCATCGATCTGCAGGCTCTGGGCGAGAACACCATCGTCCTGGACTGCGACGTCCTGCAGGCCGACGGCGGCACCCGCACAGCCGCCATCACCGGCGCCTATGTCGCGCTCGCCGACTCGATCAGCGAAGGACGTCGGCTCGGCCTCGTCAACGCCGAGGAGGCGCCCCTGAAAGGCTCCGTCGCAGCCGTGTCAGTCGGCGTCGTCGGCGGCGAGCCGGTGCTCGACCTCGACTACGCCGAGGACGCCGGCGCCGACACCGACATGAACGTCGTCATGACCGGTGACGGGCGCTTCGTCGAGGTCCAGGGGACCGCCGAGGGCGAGCCCTTCGACCGCGAGCTGCTGGGACGGCAGCTCGACCTGGCCGCGCTCGGCTGCGCACGGCTGACCGCCGAACAGCAGGCGGCCCTGCGCGCCGAGCCGAGAGTTCGCACATGAGCGGGTTGGTGCTGGCGACCCGCAACGAGCACAAGGTCGCCGAGCTTCGCCAGATCCTGGCCGACGTCGCCCGCGACCTCGACCTGGTGGTGCTGTCGGTCGCCGACTTCCCGGACGCCCCGGATGTCGCCGAGACGGAGGTGAGCTTCCAAGGGAACGCCCAGCTCAAGGCCACGGCGCTGGTCGAGGCGAGCGGTCTGCCGGTCGTCGCAGATGACTCGGGGCTCACTGTCGACGTGCTCGGGGGCAGCCCCGGTGTCTTCAGCGCGCGGTGGTCGGGTTCGCTGGGGGGCACCGACCTCACGCGGCGCGAACGCGACCGGGTCAACGTGGCCCTGCTGCTCGATCAGCTTGCCGATGTGCCGGACGCCCATCGCGCCGCGTCCTTCGCCTGCGCTGCCGTGCTGGCCCTGCCGGACGGGCGTGGCGCCGCGACCTTCGGCCGGCTCCAGGGTCGCCTGGCGCGAGAACCCTTTGGTGACAACGGCTTTGGCTATGACCCCATCCTCATCCCAGACGGCGACACACGCACCCTGGCGCAGTACTCCGAGCAGGAGAAGAACGCCATCTCCCATCGCGGCCGGGCGTTCCGGGCGCTGGCACCGCACCTGGGTCGGCTGCTGGCGCCATGACCACGCCGTCCGGCACCGTGCCGCCCAGCGACGTTGGGCGGGTGGGCGGGCGCCGGCTGCGGTGGGCGCTGCGGGGCCTGGCGGCCGGAGCCCTCGGGCTCGCCGTCGCGACGGTGCTCGCGGTCGTGGTCTCCTCGCTCGGGCTCTCCGGCGGCAACCCGTCGCCGATCCTTGCCGTGGGGGCCGCGTTCGTCGACGCGACGCCGCCGTGGCTGAAGGACTTCGCCGTCGCTACCTTCGGCACCGCAGACAAGGCGGTCCTGTTCGTGGGGATGGCGTTCGTGCTCGCGGCCTTGTTCGCGGGCCTGGGTGTGCTGGCGCGGACCCGGCCGGTCCTCGCGCAGGTGGGTATTGCGTTGGTGGCGGCGGTTGCGCTGTGGGCGGTGCTGAGCCGGCCGAACGCCGGGCCGGTCGACGCGCTGCCGACCGTCGCAGGTGGGGTGGTCAGCGTGTGGTCGCTGCGCAGTGCGACGTTGCGTCGCCCGGGGGCGTCCCGCCGCAGTGTGCTCGAGTTGGCCGGCTCGTTGCTGGCGGTGGGGCTCTTTGCTCCGCTGTCCGGGCGCGGCGGAACGGCAGCAACATCCTCCCGGGATGCCGTGCGCCTGCCCACCACCCTGCCCACCCCACCCGTCGCCGAGGCCGACCTGCGCATCGACGGCGTGACACCGTGGATCGTCCCCAACGCCGACTTCTACCGCATCGACACGGCCCTGGTCGTCCCCCGGCTGACCGCCGAAGACTGGTCGCTGCGCGTGTGGGGCGAGGTCGAGCGGGAGGTGACCTTGACCTGGGCCGAGCTGCTCGCCAAGCCGCTCGTGCAACGGCATACCTCGCTGTCGTGCGTCTCCAACGAGGTGGGCGGCCCGCTCGTCGGCAACGCGCTGTGGACCGGGTGGCCGGTGCGTGAGCTGCTGGCCCAAGCTGGACCCCGCGAAGGGGCCGACATGGTGCTCTCGCGCAGCGCCGACGGATGGACCGCGGGCACGCCGTTGGCCGTGCTCACCGACGGGCGCGACGCGCTGCTCGCGATCGGCATGAACGGGCAGCCGCTGCCGTTCGAGCACGGCTTTCCCGTGCGGCTCGTCGTGCCGGGGCTGTACGGGTACGTCTCGGCCACCAAGTGGGTGACCGAGCTCAAGGTGACCCGGTTCGCCGTCGACCAGGGCTACTGGACCCCTCGCGGCTGGTCGGTGTTGGCGCCGGTGAAGACCCAGTCGCGCATCGACGTGCCGCGGGCGGGAGCTCGGGTGACGGCGGGTCAGGTCGCGGTGGCTGGGGTCGCGTGGGCCATGCACCGCGGCGTCACCGGTGTGCAGGTGCGCGTCGACGACGGCGCCTGGCAGGACGCCCGGCTGGCGGGAGAGCCCACCGTCGACTCCTGGCGCCAATGGGTCTACGAGTGGACTGCCTCGCCCGGGTCGCACACGCTGACCGTGCGGGCGCGGGACAACACGGGGCAGTGGCAGACCGACCAGCTGGCGCCGCCGGCGCCGGACGGTGCCACGGGCCACCACAGCGTCATCGTGCGCGTCTCCTGAGTCACGGCAGGCCGGCCGGTTCTGCCGGGCTCAGTACAGTGGGTTGGGGCGCACGTGGTGGAACTGGCAGACACGCAGGATTTAGGTTCCTGTGCCTCGGCGTGCGGGTTCGACTCCCGCCGTGCGCACGTGGTCACCAGGGGAGGGTCTGACCCGGGGGGCGGTATGCCGTGAACCGCTTGCTCCGTGACGTGCTGCCTTTGCTCGGCATGGAGGCCGGGTATGCTGCCGCGCACCTGGAGACCGGACCCGGGCGCTTCCTGCCGGGTCGGCTGCCAGCCGACGAGCTCGCGGTCGGCTCCGTGGCCGCGGCCGGCCTGGCCGCAGAGGCGCTGCTCAACACCGGCCGGGTCGACGTAGACCCGGGCCAGGTGCGTGCGTCCATGCTGGACGGGTCGGCGCAGAGCATCGACGGTCGGCAGTGGGAGAGCTTCGCCCCATGGTCGGGGTTCTTCCCGACGGCAGAGGGCTGGCTGCGCACGCACGCCAACTACCCGCACCACCGAAGAGCCCTCGCGCAGCTGCTCGGGCTGGACCCGGACGCCGGTCACACGGAGCTGGGCGCCGCGTTGTGCTCGCGGCGGGCCCAGCAGGTCGAGGACGAGCTGACCGCGTTGGGCGGCGTGGCGGTGCGGGTGCGTCAGCAGGCCGATTGGCTGGCGTCCGAGCCTGGACGGGCCGCCGCACGTCTGCGGCTGGTCAGCGTGCGGGCGGTGGGCCGGGGCCGCCCGCGATCGGCTGAACGGCCGAAGGTGCTCGACCTGACGCGCGTGATCGCCGGGCCCGTGGCCACCCGGACGCTGGCCTTTCTGGGCTGCGACGTGCTGCGCGTCGACGACCCGAACCTGCCCGAGCTTCCCGACGTCCACGTGGCCACGGGCGCTGGCAAGCGCACCACGCTGCTGGACCTGCGCCGAGCCACCGAGCTCGCCCGACTGCACGAGCTGCTCAGCGAGGCGGACGTTCTCGTCATCGGCTACCGGCCGGGGACGCTCGCGCAGTTCGGGCTCGACGCTGCGGCGGTGGCCGAGCGCTACCCATCGACCATCTACGCGTCCCTTTCGGCATGGGGGCCAGCCGGTCCGTGGGTGAACCGGCGAGGCTTCGACAGCATCGTGCAGGCGGCGTCGGGCATCGCCTGGGCCGAGTCGGCCGATGGCAGGACGCCGAGCGCGCTGCCGGTGCAGGCTCTGGACCACGCCACCGGCTACCTGCTCGCGGCTGGGATCCTGACCGCCTTGTGGCGTCGCGACTTCGAGGGGCGCACCTGGCGGGTGGAGACCCACCTTGCGGCGACGGCGAACTGGCTGCTCAGCCGCGGCGCCGGGCCGCTGGAGGCCGATCCGCCGCCCGACCTCGCGCCGTACCTGACGGCCAGCGACACGGCATACGGGCGCCTGGTGCAGTCCCGGCCGGCGTTCGCCATGCCCGGCTTGGACGCCTATCCGTTCCCGCCACGCGAGTGGGGCTCGGACGAACCGTGCTGGGACAGCTAGCGATCCACGGCCGAGGGGGGGCACGTTGCGGACGAGCCGGGGTTTGCACTCCCGAGGACGGAAGAGCTGGTGGTGCTGGGGCAGGGCGTTGCGGTCCGGCTCGCTCGGAAGGCGAAGACCAGCACGAGCAAGGCCACCACGGCGACCAGGAGCACTCCCACGGTGATGGCGCCGCGACGAGCGGGGGCGCTCGGCGGGAACGCCGGTGCGACGGCCGCGGCTGGTGGCGGCCCAGCTGTGCGGCCGGGCTGTGGCGCTGCGGAACAGCTGAGCCGAAGCGGGGTGGACGCGGTGACCTGGAAGACCGTCTCGTCCTGGAGGAACTGCCGGTATGCCGCCAACGCTGGCCGTTGGCAGGCGTCCAGGTCAGCGTCGAGGTGTCGGCGAGGATGGGCACCGAGCCGGTCCGGGCTGACGAAGCCGACCACCAGACGCAGCGGACGGTTGTGCTCGTCGCGGGCTGATGGAGCTGGCCCACCCGGCTTGGCAGCGCCGTCCAGCAGGTCCTGCGGCGTCAGCAGATGGGTGCGGTAGGCGATGGAGAGCTGACCCTCCCCGGTGGTCATGGTCTCGACCCGGGGCGGCTCGTCTTCCGGTCCTGGCCGGACCCGGTCCAGGAGCATCCCGTAGGCCCCACTTCTGACCAGGAAGTCGGGCGCGACGAGGACGCTGTAGTCGCGTTGCCGGCCAGCCGCGACAAGGAACGGCCACCCCGAGCTCCCCGACGATCCCGCCTGCGTCACGTCAGACCTCGTCGGCAAGTCGAGAGCTGGGCAGGCGCCCTTCCAGCACGTCGACACGGCTTTGCAGCTGCCGCAGGACCCGCTGGCGGGCAGCGCGGTTGGCGTTGAGCTCGAGCTCGGCGTCGGTTAGGCGACGGTCGGCACGGAGAGAGTCCGCGATCCGCTCGTCGATATCGCCTGCACCGAAAGCGGTGGCCAGCTCGAGCACCAGGCCGGCGGGTGGGGCGACCAGGCCGAGCACCTTGCCGGCGGCTTCGGACAGCAGAGCGCCCAGATCGGAGAGAGCGGCGAGCCGGCCCTTGCCGGAGGCCGTGCTGAGCGCGGCCATCGCTGCCCGCAGCTCGTCAGCCTCCACGGAGCGTTCGATCTGCTCCCAGAGGTCGGGAACCACCGCTGCGAGCGGCACGTCGATATTCGTCGGGCGGATCTCGCCGTCCGCAAGCTTGCAGACGTTGCCGTCCCGGTCCACCTCGGCAAAGGCCGGACCGATCGCGCTCACCGGAATGAGGCGCACGACGCGGTTTGCGCTGTGGGCCTGGACCAGCTCTCGGAAACCCTGGTTCTGCATGAGCCCTTGGCGCACGAACCGTAGCCGCGCCTCGTCGTCGGGACCCAGGTCGGCAAGCAGGTCCCACTTGGTGATGACGAAGGTCATCGGGCTGTGCGAGTAGAGCATCAGGCTGATCATCGTCGTGACTGTCTGCTGCAGGCGCACCCTCGCCTCGCCGTCACCGTCCATCCAGCGACGAATCCAGAAGCCGTCGATGATCCCGATGAGCGCGTGGGCCTTCTCGATCCGGGCCACCAGGTCGGCCTGCGCGGTCGAACCGGGCGCCTGCGCCTCGGTGAGCAACCCGCCGGCATACTCCAGGTAGTTCAGCCCGAGCACCGGCAGGGGCGCCCCGGTCGGGCCACGGGTCTGCAGGGTGAAGCTGAACGAACGGGTGTCCGCGACCGCGGTTCCGGACGGCCAGTCGCGGGCCGGGTCGGCGACCTGCCCGAACCACTCGTTGAGCGTGAGCACCTGCTCGAACGGCGCGGTCAGGTGGTAGCCGCGAGCCGACATGGTCTGCATCTCGTGGTACATGCTGGTGAGCAGCAACGTCTTGCCCGAGCCGCGGGGCCCCAGTGCCACCACGTCGAATACCGGCACCTGCGCGATGCTTGGCTCCCGCCGGTGCCGGGCCTTGGCGCGCCGCCGCCGGAAGCGAAGCAGCACTCCGACGGCCGCAATGAGCGCCACCGCCAAGGCGAGCCAGACGTACCCCTTCATCGCCACCTCCCCAGGCACGGTCAGAGACCCGGTCTCCTCACGGAGCGGCCGGGGACCGCCGGTGATACAGGGGTCAGGGAGCGAGCGACGGGTGGAAGCCGTAGGGCAGCTCGAGCCGGTGCGCCGCCATGAGGTCGCTGTCGGCGAGGACGTCGCGGGTCCGTCCGTCAGCGACGATGACCCCGTCCGAGAGGATCACCGAGCGCTCGCACAGCTGCAGGGCGTACGGCAGGTCGTGCGTGACCATGAGTACGGTGACCTCGAGGCTCGTGACGATCTCGGCCAGCTCGCGCCGCGAGGCCGGGTCGAGATTGGACGACGGCTCGTCCAGGACGAGGATCTCCGGCTGCATCGCCAGCACCGTTGCGACGGCAACCCGCCGGCGCTGGCCGAACGAGAGGTGATGCGGGGGCCGGTTCGCGTATGCCGTCATGCCCACGACCGCCAGCGCCTCCGCAACGCGCCGGTCCAACGCGGTGCCGCGTAGCCCGAGGTTCATCGGCCCGAAGGCCACGTCGTCGTGGACGGTGGGCATGAACAGCTGGTCGTCGGGATCCTGGAAGACGATGCCCACTCGGCGGCGGATCTCGGGCAGGTTCGCCTTGGTGACTGGCAGGCCCGACACTGCGACCGACCCGGCGCCCGGCGT
>JBIOUP010000245.1:0-10402 GCA_044867305.1 Dermatophilaceae bacterium | reverse complement strand
CCGGCCATCTGTGGTGCCGCGGTCCAGGCGCCGGCATGACCGGTGGGGGACGTCGGGTCGGCCGGCCCGCCTGCGGGGTCGAAGACAACGGCCTGCTTCAGCCCGAAGAACGGGTCGTACTGCTCGGTGCCGCCGGCCGCGAGCAGGCGGCCGTCAGGCAGGAAGGCATGGCCGCAGCAGAACAGGTCCACCGGCGTGTTGGGCTGGCTGAACGGCGGCGCCGGGTAGTGCCAGACTGCGGTGCCGTACTGGTGGGCCGCGTGCCGCCCGGGGTCGTTGCTGGACCCGGCGAAGAACATCACGCTGCCGGTGTGCAGCAACGCGGCGTGGACGGCGAGCACCTGCGAGGTGTCCTCGAGCAGCCGCCAGACCCCCATCTGCGGGGCCATCTCCAGGTCGGTCATGGCGTCGAGCACGCGGTACCACCCGTCGTTGACGCCTGGCGGGCTGTCGACCACGAACGGGATGAGGTGCGGCATACCAGCGGCGCCCAGGGGCGCGACCGCGAGCGCGGCGTCCTGGTTCTCCCAGAAGCCCCAGTCCGGCACCGCTTGCCACGGCCCCCATCCGTCGGCCGGGCGACCCCGAGCGTCGAGGCGCCAGCCGACGCTGTAGTAGCCGCCGTTCTGCCCAACCGGGTTGTCGACCGCGAGCACCACCAGCTCAGGCGTCCCGTCGTTGTCCAGGTCGGCGACCGCGACGCCACAGCCCTGGTTCTCCCAGAACCGCCAGTCCGGCACCGCCACCCACGGCCGCCAGGCGGATACCAGCCCATCGGCGCCCAGTGGCCCGCTGCGGTAGTAACCGGCGTTCGGCCCGGCCGGGGCGTCGACCATGAGCACGACGAGGTCGAGCCGGCCGTCACCGTCGACGTCGTCCACCGCGATGTCGGCGCCCGCGTTGAGCCAGGGGAACCAGTCCGGGATGGCCGTCCACGGCCCCCAGCCGCCCGTCACGGCACCGTCGCTGTCCAGCGCCCAGCCGACCCGGTAGTACCCGGCGTTAGGCCCCTCGGGCGCGTCCACCATGACGACGATGAGGTCCAGGCGGCCGTCGCCGTCGACATCCGCGATCGCGAGGCCGGCGCCCTCGTTCTGCCAGGCGAACCAGTCCGGCACTGCCAGCCACGGCCCCCACGTGGCGACCGTGCCCTCACGGTCGCTTGCCCGCCCGACGCGGTAGGCCGCGGTGTTCTGGCCGACCGGGTCGTCGACGGCCAGCACGATGACATCCGGGTTACCGTCGCCGCTGAGGTCGACAACGGCGATGCCGGCTCCGGCGTTCTCCCACGAGGTCCAGTCCGGGACAGCGGTGAACGGAGTGTCCATGGTGCATCGGCTCCTCGGGTGAGGGAATCGTGCCGGGCCCTGGCGGCCCCTGCCGCTGAGGTCAGCCCTCCCGGAACTGGATGCCCATGCCCCCACGCGGGTAGTGCCAGGTCAGCGCGCCGGGCGAGGCGACGGCCAGGCAGGTGCCGCACTCCAGGCACGCGGCATACTCCACCGAGATCGTGCCGTCGGCCTCCTCGGCGTACACGTGCGCTGGGCAGACCGCGACGATCCGCTTGCCCGTGCCGGTCGCCTTGGCCAGCTCCTGGTTGACCTCGATGTGCGACTCTTCCTCGTCGAGCTCGTATCTGTTGACATTGAGCCGCTGCGGGATCGACATCTTCTTCACAGTGCGCTCCTCACAGGGGCTCTCCTCACAGTGCTCGCACCCCCGCGTACCCGTCGCCGATGACGTCGCGCAGCTTCAGCGGCGAGCCCTTGAACCGGGCCCGCACGATCTGCTGGAGGTGCCGCCGCGGCGTGAGGTCGTGGTTGAAGACGTCGTAGAGGACATCGGCGATCAGCTCGCCGTACTCCTTGTACATCCGCGGCCGCTCCAGGAAGTGCGGCGCCTTCGCGTACGTCTGCATGTCCTTGCCGGTGAACCCCGCGAAGAGCTTCTCCCGGTATGCCGCGAGGCCGGCGCTCGTGGTGTCCTTGGCTTCCAGCGCCTCGTGGATGGCGTCGGCGGCCGCGACCGCGGACCCGACCGCCAGGTCCATGCCGCGCACGGTGAATCCGGTGTTGAGGGTCAGCCCGGTCGCGTCACCGACGACGAGCATGCCGTCGGTGACGTACTCCTGCATCATGTCCAACCCGCCCTCGGCGACGAGGTGGCAGCCGTACTCGGACAGCCCGCCGTCCTTGAGGTACGGCGCGATGAACGGGTTCTCCAGGAAGTGGTCGAACACCTCGGTGGCGACGGCGCCCTTGGCGACCAGGTCGTCGAGACGCAGCACGACACCGACCGAGATCGACTCGGTGTTGGTGTACATGAACCCCCCGCCGCCGATGCCCTCGGTGCAGTCCCCGACCACGGCCCAGGCCGCGCCTTCGTCGCCGGTGAGGGCGAAGCGATCCTCGATGACCTCGCGGGGCAGCGTGACGACGGCCTTGACGCCCACGGCGAGGTGGTTGAGCGCGTCCTTCTGGCGCAGCCCGACCTCCTGGGCGATGAACGAGTTGACCCCGTCGGCCGCCACGACCACGTGGGAGCGCAGCTCGTCGTCGCCGGCCTGCACGCCGATGACCCGCGGGATACCCGGTGCCTCCTCGTCGATCTCCGCGGTGAGGACGCGGTCGACCCGCACCCCCGGCATGACGAAGACGCCGGCCTCCTCGGCCTTCTCGGCGAGCCAGGCGTCGAACTTGGCCCGCAGCACCGTCACCGCGTTGACCGGGTCGGCCAGGCGCTGGTCGCGGTAGTCGATGCCGACGGACGAGTCGGCGTTCAGGAAGTTGATGTAGTTGCGGGTGATCCGCCGCTCGATTGGCGCCTCGTCGAGGAAGTCGGGGAACACCTGGCGCAGTGAGTGGGTGTAGAGGACCCCGCCGGACAGGTTCTTGCTGCCGGGCGTCTCGCCGCGCTCGATGAGCACAACCGAGTGGCCCTGCTGGGCCAGCAGGTATGCCGTGACCGACCCCGCTACGCCCGCGCCGATGACGATGACGTCGAAGTCGACCTCCACCTGCGGCGCTTGCGGTTGGGTCGCAGTGTCGGTCACGGCGCCCGAGGTCACGGTGTCGGTCACGAAAGCGCCTTGGTGATCGCGGGAACAACCGTGTAGAGGTCTCCGACGACACCGTAGTCGCACTCGGCGAACACGGGCGCGTTCTTGTCGCTGTTGATCGCGACGATGACCTCCGACTCGCGGGCCCCGACCATGTGCTGCAGTTGCCCGGACACACCTACTGCCACATAGAGGTTCGGCGAGAGCTTGAGGCCCGAGACGCCGACGTAGCGGTCCTTCGGATACCAGTCGAGGCCCTCGGCGAGCGGGCGGCTGCAGGCGACCGCGGCGCCCAGAGCCGCCGCGAGGCTTTCGACCAGACCGAGGTCCTCCTTGGCCTTGACCCCACGACCGACGGTGACAACGCGGGTCGCGGCCCCGAGGTCGACCGCTTCATAGGCCGCCGACCGGGTTTCGGTGATGGTCAGCCCGGCGGGGGCGGCCGGGACCCGCTCGACCGGCGCGGCTGTCCCACTGGGATCGACGGGCGCGCCACCCTCGAGCATGAGGGCGAGCGGCCCGACGATCCGGTCGGTTTGCTCGGCAATCCCGCCGAAGACCGAACGATGGACGAGCAGCGCGTCGCCGTCGGTCGTGACGCTGGAGGCTCCGGTGAGCAGCGGACACTGCAGCCGAGCCGCCACCGCGCCGAGCAGGACTCGGTCCTGCGGGCTGCCGCTCGCAACGACCAGCGCAGGCTGGCCCTCGGTATCGGCGAGTGTGGCGGCGACCTGCAGCGCATAGGCCTCCACCGGAGCATTCCCGCCGTCGAACCAGCACACCTTGGACACCCCGGCCGCTGCGATCGCGTCCGCCAGCTCCTTCGGGCCGGCGACCGCCGCGACGACGTCTCCGCCGACCGACCCGGCCACCGCGAGCAGGTTCGAGACCCCCGCGTCGGTGCCGACGAGGACCCAGCTCTTCCCAGTCATGTCCGTTCCTTCGCTGTCGTCAAGAGAGCGCTGTCGTCAAGGAGCACTGTCGTCAAAGCGCATTGTCGGCGCGAAGCGCCGTCACCAGGGCGGCGGCGGCAGCGTCCGGGTCGGAGCCGTCGATCAGCTGGCCCTTGCGTGCTTTGAGCTGCGGCTTGGCCCGCGCGGTGGTCTCCAACGTCGAGGCGAACTCGGGCACGTCGAGATCGGCCAGGGTGAGCTCCTCGACCGGCTTCTTGGCCGCCGCGAGAATGTCCTTCATGCCTGGCACCGGCGCAACGACGGCATCGGTCGCAACGGCGAGCACGACCGGGCCACTTGCCTGCAGGACCTGCGTGCCCCCGGCATACGCGCGCTCGATCGTCAGGTTGCCGGCCGTGCCGGTGACCGATGTGACCTCGGCGACGCAGGGCCAACCGAGCTCCCCGGCCAGTGCGGTGGGGACCAGCTTGGCGCCGACGTCGACCGAGCTGTCGCCGGTCAGCACGAGGTCGACCTCGCCGATGCGGCGCACGATCGCCGCAAGGTATGCCGCGGTCTTCAGGGTGTAGATCGGCCCCATCGAGTCGTCGGCGAGGATGACCGCGCGGTCGAAGCCCCGGGAGAGCGCGCCCTTGCGGGCGAGCGAGGACCCGACTTCCTTGCCACCCACCGTGATCCCGATGAGCTCACCACCTGTGGCGTTGGCGAGCTGGCGGCCGACCTCGGCAGCGACCGGGTCGTACTCGCTGAACGCGGCCTTGGCCCGGCCCCAGTCGACCGTGCCGTCCGGGCCGACACCGGCGTCCTGGGGGTTGGCAGCCCACTTGTAGGCAACCACGATCTTCATCTGGCTCTCCTCGTCAATGCGCCGTCGTCGTCCGGGGGCTCAGCGAGCGGGGGTGTGGTCCCTGACGATCTGGCGGCCGATGATGTGGACCATGATCTCGTCGGTGCCGCCGCCGAAGCGGTGCCCTCGGGCGTCCCGCCATAGCCGGGAGATGCGGGTGCCTTCGGTGACGCCGATGCCGCCGTGCACCTGCATGGAGTCGTCGCAGACCTCGAAACCGCTCATGCAGCAGTAGCGCTTGGCCATCGCGCCGTGGGTCTTCAGCGGCAGCCCCTGGTCCACCATCCAGCCGCCGCGGTAGATCATGTTGCGCATGTTCTCGATCTTGATCGACATGTCGGTCAGCTTCTGCTGGATGAGCTGGAAGTTGCCGATCGGCTGACCGAACTGCACGCGCTGGGCGGCATACGTTGCGGCGTCGTCGAAGGCCGCTTCAGCCAGGCCCAGTGACTGGGCCGAGGTCATCAGCCGCTCGATCTCGTAGTTCTTCATCAGCTGCAGGAAGCCCTCGCCCTTCACCCCGACCAGGCAGGACTCGTCGACCTCGACGTTGCTGAGGAAGATTTCGGAGGAGTCGCAGGTGTGCCACATGATCTTGTCCAACGGCGAGATCGTGACGCCCGGGCTGTTCATCGGCACGAGGTACATCGAGATGGCCCGGCGCGGGTCCTCGGCGTCGGGGTTCTTGGCCATGGTGAGCAGGTACTTGGCGTCGACCGCGTTGGTCACCAGGGTCTTGGTGCCGTTGAAGAAGACCTTGCCGTCCTTGTGCACCGCGGTCGTGGCCATCGCGTTGTTGTCCGAGCCGGCGCCGGGCTCGGTGAACCCGAGAGCGAACGGCGCCTGCCCTTCGGCGAGCAGGCCGAGCACCTCACGCTTCTGCGCCTCGTTGCCGAACTCGAGGATGTCGCGCACCTGCAGGATCTCCAGGCTGTAGCCGTTGTTGAGGCCCTGTCGGGCAACTCGCTCGGCGATCATGAGCAGCGTGACGGTGTCGCAGGGGGTGCCGCCGTACTCCTCCGGGTAGCCCAGGCTCATGAAGCCGGCCTCGTGCATGGCCTTGAGGAACGACACGGGCCGCTCGTGCTTGGTGTCCAGCTCGGCGATATAGGCGTGCGAGCATTCCCGTTCCAGCAGCTCGTCGAGGCTCTCGAGAAGCAGCTCCTGCTCGTCGGTGAGGGCAAAGTCCATGGCGGTGGACACCTTTCGGCGGTGAAACGGACCAGCGCCCGGACGCCGAGGCGCCCGCGAGCGGGTCCGGCTGGGATCCCCCAGAGACTACCCAGACGCTGCATCCGTTGGCGAGGGTGGGTCGGTCAGGTGGACGCGCCGCGAGCGGGCCGCGTATGCCGTGGGCGTCACTCCGACCGCGCCACGGAAGTCGCGGGTGAAGTGAGCCTGGTCGAACCAGCCGAGCTCGTTCGCCAGGACCCGTAGCTCGGGGGCCTGGCCCGAGTCGATGAGCGCGGCGGCGTCCTGCAGGCGGTAGCGCTGCAGCGCCCATTTCGGGGTTACAGCCAGGTAGTGGCGGAACAGCCGTTGCAAGGAGCGCTTGGTGAGGCCGGCCCGGTCGGCCACGGCCTGCACGCTCGTCAGGCCTCGGTCGTGGATCATCTCCGCCAGGGTGCCCAGCAGGTCCAGGTAGGCCGGCTCCGGTTCGCGAGCCAGCGCCAGCAGGGCCGCATCGAGCCGCCTCGTCCGGGCGGCGTCGTCCGGCTCGTCGAGCACCGCCGTCTGGACCGAGCCCCAGGTGTCCCCGAGCAAGCCGGCGGCCCGGCATACCGAGTCCGGCCGCACCCGCAGGCCGGTGAGCGCCGTGAACCCACCTGGGCGGAACTTCACCGCACAGACTCGCCCGATGCCGGTGAGGTCGACGAGAAAGCGGCGGGTGACCACCCCGTGCACGAGCGTCGCGGGCAGCTGGTGCCCATGGCGCGCGCCGTCGCCGGACTCGACCGAGAGGTTGACCGCGGGGTGGCTGAGCACCTCGGAGCGGAACGGCGGGCGGCCCGTGCGGTCCCACTGGACGGTCCAGTAGCGCTCCACGAACGGCACGAGTGGCTCGGACACCGGGTAGGTGTTGCGCAGCCCAGCCGCGTCGACGGTCTCGACCGGCCACAGGACACCCTTGCTGCTCGCGGTGCCTGCGGCTGTCGCGTTCCTCCAAGACGCCACGGCCACAGGGTAGGCAGCATGGGCGACATGGCAACAACACACGGAAAGCCCGAGGGCTACACCACGCTGACCCCGTTCCTGGTATGCCGTCCGGCCGCGGCGGCCATCACGTTCTACCGGGACGTGTTCGGGGCCACCGAGGTCTCCCGGATGGACGGACCGGACGGGCTGGTCATGCACGCCGAGCTGGACTTCGGCCAGGGCCGCCTGCAGCTCGGTGACCCGATGGCGGACTACGGGCTGGTCGCCCCTACCACGTGGGAGCAGGACCAGGTCAGCAGCTCGACGTGCATCTACGTCGCCGACGTCGATGCGGTGTTCGCCGCCGCAGTGGCGGCAGGGGCAACGGTGCGGGAGCAGCCGGCCACCTTCGTGACCGGCGACCGGTTCGCCTCGATCTACGACCCGTTCGGGCACCGCTGGGCGATCATGACCCGCGTCGAGGACGTCTCGCCGCAGGAGGCCGAGCGCCGGTTGGCCGACTGGGCGGCGAGCCAGTCGCAGGGTTGACGGCCAGTCGGTGCGGCCGCGCCGGTTCGGGCAGTCGGTGCGGCCGCGCCGGTGGCCGGTCGATGTGATCACGGTGCGTACTCCGACGATGCGTTCTCCGATGCGTTCTTTGATGCGGTGTCACATCGACTCGAGAGGCGGGCGACCCCGAGCGCTTACCCTGGGGGCGTCGAAGGGAGTCGCCGATGAGCGTGCCCACGCGCCAGGGATCGCCGCCGTTGGCCGCCCGGGTCGCTGGACAAGGCACCTCCGCAATGCGCGACCTGCTTTCGCTGACCACTCGACCGGAGGTGCTGTCCTTCGCGGGCGGCTTCCCAGCACCTGAGATCTTCGACGTCGAAGGGCTGCGGGCGGCGTTCGACGAGGCGCTTCGCTGGCCTGCGGCCGGCGTGAACCTGCAGTACTCGAGCGCCGAAGGCCTGCGGGCGCTACGCGAGCGGATCGCCCAGCGGCTGACCGCCTCGGGCCTGTCCACGGTCAGCGACGAGGTGCTCATCACGACCGGCTCCCAGCAGGCGCTCACCCTTCTGGCAACCGTGCTGTTGGACCAGGGTGCGACGATCCTCGTCGAGGACCCCACCTACCTCTCCGCCTTGCAGTCGTTCCTGCTCCTCGGGGGGCGGGCGGTCGCGGTCGAGAGCGATGCACACGGCATCCTGCCCGACGCGCTGGAGGCGGCCCTGTGGCGTGAGCGGCCGGTCGCCCTCTACCTGGTCCCGACGTTCGCCAACCCCACCGGCCGCACCGTGGACGCGCCGCGCCGCGCCCGGATCGCCGAGCTGGTCGCCGAGCACGACGTGTGGCTCATCGAGGACGACCCGTACTCCGAGCTGCGCTTCAGCGGCGCGCACGTCGGCGCGATCAGCGCCAGCCCACTCGTGCAGTCGTGCGCGCTCTACCTCGGCACGTTCTCCAAGATCGGCGCTCCTGGGTTGCGGGTCGGCTGGGTGCGCGCGCCGGTCGAGATCATGGGGACGCTGGCGACCGTCAAGCAGGCCAGCGACATGCACACCTCCACGCTCGACCAGGCCGCGACGGCGATCTACCTAGACAGCGGCAACCTCGAGGGGCACATCGCCAAGGTGCGCGAGGTGTACTGCCAGCGCCGCGATGCCATGCTCGCCGCGATGCCGGCGACGATGCCGGCAGGCACCAGGTGGACCGAGCCGGAGGGCGGGATGTTCCTCTGGGTCCAGCTGCCCGAGGGGTACGACGCGACCCAGCGGCTGCGCCTGGCCATGGACGAGCACGTTGCGTTCGTGCCGGGCGCACAGTTCCACGCCGGTGTGCCCAATCCGCGCACGCTACGGATGTGCTTCGTCACGTACGAGCCCGCCGTCATTACGGAGGGGATGGCCCGCCTCGCCCGTGCTTTCCAGACCGGATGACTGCGTCAGCGCAGTGGCGGTAGGCCGCTGCCCTCGGCCCCGATGCGCGCTCCGATGACGACGACCAGCGGCCAGACGCTCGTCCAGGCCAGCAACGCGCCCTCGCGCAGCCCGAGGGTGTCCGCCTGGGTGATGATGCCCAGAACGGTGGCCACGAGCAGGGCGAAGGTGATGAGCGAGGCGGCGAGCGCGACCGGCATGCGCAGCGGCCAGACCACACGCGGCCCGAACCGGGCGCTGAGCGCCGGCCAGAACCCCAGCAGGGCGAACACCAGCACCGACCAGTAGGTGTGCACGAGGTAGTAGTGGCCGACGGACCGGTTGGGGATCAACGCGAGCACGACCAGGCTGACCCCCCCGGCGCCGAGCAGCCAACGGCCGGTGGGGTCGGCCGGACGCAGCCCCGAAGCGGTCACGACATGGCACGCACCCACGACGATGAGCGCCGCCGTCATCACGGCGCGGTTGGGGGCGTTGGCCGCAGTGAGGTCGCTGACCGGCTGGCGCACCGGGTCGAAACCCGGCGCGAGCGAGCAGGCATACAGCCATCCGACGGCGAGCACGACCGGGGCGAGCAGGCTCGCGGCAGCGGCCTGCCTGGTGATCGTGGCGTCCGCCTGCGGGTAGCTGGGGCGGGCGGGGGTGCTCACCGACCCACCCTAGACACGTCGCGCGCCGGACGAGCCGCCGGTATGCCGTGCGCCCAGTCAGCGCGTTGGCGGCAGGTGCGCCTTGATGTGTTCGCCGACGTCGTAGACAAAGGCGGCGGGGTCGGGCGTGAACGGCATGATGTGCACCTCCTCGATGCCGACGTCGGCGTAGCGCCCCATGTCTTCGGCAAAGCTGCGGCCGCCGTCGGGGCTCGGGTCAACGGGTCCGCCCCACAGCACCGTCTTACGAATGCGGTCGTAGTCAGTGCCCTCGCGCTTGCAGTGCTCGGCGAGCACGGCCAGCTTCGCGGCCACGGCGTCGGGCCCCGTGCGCGGCCCCGCGAAGAGGTTGCACGCGTCGCCGTAACGCGCCACCAGCCGAAGCGTCTTGCGCTCTCCGGAGCCGCCGATCATGATCGGCGGGTGCGGGCTGCTCACCGGCTGAGGTGAGTTGAGCGTCTCGGCCAGCTGGAAATGCTTGCCGGCGAACGGCCCGTTGTCCGGGCCCCACATCTGCAGCACGATCCGCAGGGTCTCCTCGAGCCGCTCGAACCGCTCGCCGATGGGCGGGTAAGGCACGCCCAGGCCCCGGTGCTCGCGCTCGTACCACGCGGCGCCGATACCGAGCACGGCTCGGCCTGCGGAGAGCACGTCGAGGGTCGAGACGATCTTGGCGAGCAGGCCGGGATGGCGATAGGTCACTCCGGTGACCAGCAGCTGCAGCTCGACGGTGCTGGTGTGCGCGGCGAAGAAGCCGAGGGTCGTGTACCCCTCGAGCATCGGCTGCTCGGCTCCGCCGGCCATCTCCAGCTGGAAGTAGTGGTCCATGACCGAGAGGTTGTCGGCGCCGATGTCCTCGG
>JBIOUP010000244.1:0-4346 GCA_044867305.1 Dermatophilaceae bacterium | reverse complement strand
GCGGTCAACGCGGTCTACGCGAACAAGATCGCCGCGGTCGAGCAGGAGCAGGGCGAAGCCGCGCGCGACGCGTTCGTGGCCGCCCGCCGGGCCGAGTACGAGCAGGACGTCGACCTCGAGCGCCTGGCCGCCGACCTGGTCGTGGACGGGGTCATCGAGGCCGACCAGCTTCGTGATGAGCTGCTGCGCCGGCTGCGCTATGCCGCTCACCGAGACCGGCACTTCAGCGACAAGCGCCGCTCAGTGCCGCCTGTCTAGCGCTGGGCGCCTCCAGCGAACCGCCGATCGGAGGTAAAACCGAGCACGGAGGTAAAACCGAGCACGGAGGTAAAACCGAGCACGGAGGTGTAATCGTGCGTTCTACCGCTCGCTTATACCTCCGTCGCTCGCCGGATCGGAGGTAAAACCGAGCACGGAGGTGTAATCGTGCGTTCTACCGCTCGCTTATACCTCCGTCGCTCAGTTTTACCTCCACCAAAGGTTTCCCGTGGCACTCCGAGCAAGTCAGCCGCTTCAACGTGGCGATGAGATCGGGTTGTCGAACGGCGAGCCGTCGAGACCCTCAGCGCTGGTGCACGGTGACGATGTCGAACCAGCCGACGCCGATGTCGGCGAGCAGCTCTCGTAGCAGCGGCAAGGACAGCCCGACGACGTTGTGGTGGTCGCCTTCGATGGCGCTGATGAAGGCGCCCCCGAGACCGTCGATGGTGAAGGCCCCGGCAACGCGCAGTGGCTCGCCCGTTCGGACGTATGCGTCGATCTCCCGGTCGGACAGGTCGGCGAAGTACACCGTCGTCGAGGCCGTCGCCCCGAGGGTTGCACTGCTGCCACCCTCTTTCACCGAGCGCTCGTCGATGAGCCAATGGCCGGTGTGCAGCTGGCCGCTGCGCCCACGCATGGCCCGCCAACGCAGCACGGCCTCATGACTGTCCTCGGGCTTGCCGTGGACCCGCCCGTCCAGCTCGAGCACCGAGTCGCAGCCCAACACGACGTGCCCGAAGCCCTCCCCGTAGGCCACCGCCTCCGCCTTGGCCCGCGCCAGCAGCAACGCCATGTGCGCTGGTTCCAGCGGGCCGTAGCGGTCTATTGCGGCAGCGACGACCATGTCCTCGTCGACGTCGCTGACGACGACGGCCGGCTCCACCCCCGCGTGTTGCAGGGTCGACAGGCGGGCTGGGGAGGCCGAGGCCAGCACGAGCCGCACTGCGGGGGTCGACATCTTCGGAAGACTACGGCAATCCGGCTGTCCGCCACCCCTACCGAGACGCGCCGCCGGCCCAACCCGCCGCTGATGCCCCGGGGGTCACCCGAGCAGCTGGTGCGGGTAGCACCAGCGCCAGGCCTCACCCGGCTCGAAGCTGCGGATGACCGGGTGCCCCGTCGACGCGTTGTGGGCGGTGGCATGCCGGTGGGGGGAGGAGTCGCAGCAGGCGACCTCGCCGCAGGTCAGGCACAGGCGTAGATGCACCCAGCTCGACCCCTCCTCGAGGCACGTGCCGCAGCCCTGCGGGGTGCGCGGCCGGACGCACGTGGGAGCGGTGCGAAGGTCCGGGCAGTCGCCGCGGACCGTCTCGGGAGTCGTCACGATCCGCTCCTGCTGCTCTCGACGGTGTTCCCCAGCGGTCGTGAGAATCGACTCCTCCACGTCGAGGGTGGCCAGGACCTCGGAGAGCACCTCGTGGTCGATCGTGTTCTCGTCGCGCAGCTGGAGCACCTCGGCTCGTTCGGCGGTGAGCATCGCCTGTCGCAGCCGCCGGTAGGTCTCGCTCGGCGTCGGTTCGTCCGGCCGCACCGCGCCGAGCCGTTCCCATACCCTGTCGGTGCGTCGCTGCGCCTGCGCGCGCAAGGTGGCGATGACCTCAGGGGAGTCAGCCATGGCGCTGACGCGATCCAGCTCGTCGCGGCCTGCGTCGACGGCGCGCTGCATGACCGTGGCAGTCTGCAGGACGTCCTCCCGCGGGTCCGGGCCGTGGATGTCCAGCCGCCGGGCCACCCAAGGCAGGGTGAACCCCTGAATGACCAGGGTCCCAAGTGTGACGACCAAGGCGAGCAGCACGAGCAGATTGCGCTGCGGGGCGTCGGCCGGGATCGTGAACGCCGCCGCGAGGGTCACCACTCCGCGCATTCCCGCCCACGACACAACGACCGCACCTTTGAGCCGATCGCGCACTGGGCCGCCCACGCGTCGGTCGAGCGCCTTGAGCGGGATGATGAACAGCGGCCGAACCACGATGACCGTGCCGAGGACGGCCACGGCCAGCACGGCGAACCGGCCCCAGTCGGCGCTCGCCGAGGCGCTCTCGATGATGCCCTTGGCCTGCAGCCCGATGAGCAGGAAGACCGCGTTCTGCAGCAGGAACTCGACGGTGTTCCAGTTGATCCGTTCGGACATCCGCGACAGGGCGGTCTGGGCCAGCGGCGCGGTATGGCCAAGCAGCACACCTGCCACGACAACGGCGAGCACACCCGAACAGTGCGCCGCCTCGGCTGGCAGGTACGCCAGCCAGGGCACCATGAACGTGAGCGCCGTGTCCGTCGTCGTGTCCGTGATGCGGCGGCGCACGAGATTGACCAGCTTGGCCACGACGATACCGATGAGGATTCCGGCACCGGCCGCCCACAGGAACTGCAGGGTGACCTGCCCCAGGGTCACGGCAGCGCCCATCGCCAGCAGACCCATCCGGACGATGACCAGGGCGGTCGCGTCGTTGAAGAGCGACTCGCCTTCCAGGACGGTCACGATCCGTCGAGGCAGCCCGATCCGCCGGGCGATCGCGGTGGCCGCCACCGCGTCCGGCGGGGCGACCACCCCGCCGAAGGCGATGGCCAGCGCCAAGGGCAGCCCCAGCAGCCGCCACACCACCAGCCCGACGGCAACCGCAGTGACGATGACGAGCGCCACCGAGAGCAGCCCGATGTTGCGCCGGTTCGTCCCGAGGTCGAGGAGCGAGGTGCGGATCGCGGCCCCGTAGAGCAGGGGCGGGAGCAGCCCCAGCAGGATGACCTCCGGCTGCACCTCGACTGGCGGAAGCGCAGGCAGGAAGCTCGCCGCAACCCCGGTGATCGTGAGCAGCAGCGGCGCCGACAGCTCCCAGCGCCGCGCGAGAGCAGCGACCGCGACACCGACTGCGGTGAGGGCGAGCAGCGCGACGGCGGCGGTCATGAGGCTGCGGTGCGACCCGGCATACCGACGCCCTGCCTCAGCCCAGCTCGCCGAGAGCGGCCGCGCGCAACGTGTCGAGGCCGACGCCGCCGATGTCCAGCGTCCTGCGGTGGAACGCCTTCAGGTCGAAGCCGGCGCCATCGCGTGCCTTGGTCTCCTCGCGCAGGGCCAACCACAGCCGTTCGCCGATCTTGTAGCTGGGCGCCTGACCGGGCCAGCCGAGGTAGCGGTCCAGCTCGAAGCGCAGCCGGGGCTCGGTCTCGTTGGGCGCATGGGCGAGGAGCAGCGCCCACGCCTTGTCGTACGTCCACTCCCCGCCGCCGACCTCCTGTGGCGCCTCGAACCCGCAGTGCACCCCGATGTCGACGACGACCCGCGCGGCGCGCAGGGACTGCCCGCACAACCACCCCATGCGGTCGCCGGGGTCCTCCATGTAGCCGAGCTCGGCCATGAGCCGCTCGGCATACAGGGCCCACCCTTCGCCGTGGCCGGACGTCCAGGCCGAGAGCCGGCGCCAGCGGTTGAGCAGGCTGGACCGGTATGCCGTCTGGGCAACCTGGAGGTGGTGGCCGGGGACGCCCTCGTGGTAGACGGTCGTCAGCTCGCTCCACGTCCGAAAGTCGTTGACCCCCTTGTTGACCGACCACCACATTCGGCCCGGACGGCTGAAGTCCTCGGACGGCCCGGTGTAGTAGATGCCGCCGGTCTGCGTCGGCGCGATGAGGCACTCGATGGTGCGCACCGGCTCAGGGATGTCGAAATGCACGTCGGCCAGGTCGGCGATGACCTGGTCGGCCTGGCCTTGCATCCACGCCTTGAGCGCGTCGGTGCCGTGCAGCAGGTATCTCGGATCCTGGTCGAAGCCGGCGATGGCCTCTTTGACGCTGGCGCCTGGGCGGGCCTGCTCGGCGACCTGCTGCATCTGCTCGTCGATGCGGGTCAGCTCCTCCTGGCCCCAGCGGTAGGTCTCCTCGACGTCGACCTCGGCGCCCAGGAAAAACTGGGAGACCAGGGGGTACCGGTCGCGCCCGAAGGCATCGGACTCGGGGGCATGAGGCAGCAGGTCGCTTTCGAGGCGATCGGCCAGGTGGGCGTATGCCGCGGCCGCACGCTTCGCGGCTTCGGTCAGTTGGGTCTTCACCGGTTCGGCCAGCTCGCGGTCACCAGCGCGGGCTTGGGAGAG